>PUKL01000111.1 GCA_003552275.1 Mollicutes bacterium | reverse complement strand
TCAAAACGGGGGCGGACGGTATTGTTCGCCCTTGGCCCGGGCGATGAGACGGGCGATGCAATTCCAGGTGTATTTGACGACATACTGAAGGAGGAGCACCATGACTCCGATAAGAATGTAGAAAGCGAAGACATCCCGGATTTCCGGGGGAACACCGAAGAGGGAAAGCATGACCATCACCCACCGCGTTCATAGTCGCGTCCTTGGAAAGGTGAAGAATGCCGTGTTTGTCCTTGGTCCCACATAGAGCATGTCCTTCTACGTTTATTATATCATAACTTTTCTGACCGGTACGGCACTTTGTTGATCGTGTCGGATTCCCCCGGTGCCTCGGAAGTTCAAAAAACCATGCAGAAAGACGGCGCCGATGCAAAAGACCCGTGCGCAAAGTCGGCGCCCCTGTGAGCGAATCAAAGAATTCCTCCCACCGACAAGCGCCGATGTTTAAACAAAGGTTTGAAATAATTATTTCATGAACGGCGATTGTTTGGTATAATGACGTCGCGGACACCAATTGATATCCCGTTTGAAACACCATTTCAATCGCGGGGGAGGACTACCCATGCAAAAGCACAACGACACCCGTAGCCGCATCATCGAAAAGACGAAATCCTTGCTCAAAACGACGCCGAACATCACCGTCCGCGACATCGCCGAAGCTTGCTATGTCAACATCGCGGCGGTGAACTACTATTTTTCCAGCAAAGAGAACCTCTTGAACATCGTGATGAAAGAGACCATCGACGATTTGAAGGCGACGGTCCAGACGGCCATGGAAAAACTGCCCAAGACAAGCGGGACCGAGGCCGCCCTCGAATCGATGGTCAATGTCATCTACAGCTTCGCGATCGACAACATGGGCATCGTCAGTTACATGTTCTTGCAGCCGGACACCCAGCGGGACTCGTCCAACCTGCTCGTCGAAGGTTTCTTCGAAGACAACGAGTTCACAAACAGGGTGTTCGCGGAGATTTCCAAGGGGGCCGGCATCGAGGACGACGAGACGCTCCGCGCGCGATACATGTTGCTCTTTTCGAGTTTTTCCATCCCCATCCTCATCCAGATGCTGCAGGAAAGCTCGCAATCGTCCCGAGGAATCGCTCCGTTGAAGGATCCGGATTTCAAGCGCGCCTATGTGAGCGAACTCGTCCGGCTCCTCAAGTGAAATCATACGCAAACAAAGAAAAGGAGGGCGCCGAGGCCCTCCTTCACCGTTTCCACGGATGGCAATGTCATTTCTTCTCTTTGGCGGTCGACACACCGCTCATCGCGATGCCGAGCCCTTCCGAGAGCTCAGCGACCCGTTTGTAGTCCTTGTGGTCCTTCACGGCCTCGACGATGGCACGGGCCCGCTTCTCGGGATTTTCCGACTTGAAGATGCCCGAACCGACAAACACGCCGTCGCAACCGAGATGCATCATGAGGACGGCATCGGCCGGGGTGGCCACGCCACCGGCGGCGAAGTTCACGACGGGGAGGCGGCCGTGCTTGTGAACGTATTCCACGAGTTCCAGCGGTGCATCGAGCTCTTGGGCATGGACGGGAAGCTGGGCGGAATCCAGACGGCGGATCTTTTCGATCTGACGATTGACGGTCTTCATATGGCGGACGGCTTCGATGATGTCGCCCGTTCCGGCTTCGCCTTTCGTGCGTATCATCATCGCACCCTCGCCGATCCGGCGGAGCGCTTCGCCGAGATCACGCGCACCGCAGACGAAGGGGACGTCGAAAGCCTTCTTGTCGATATGGTCCCAAGGATCGGCGGCGGTCAGGACTTCACTCTCGTCGACATAGTCGATGCCGATCGCCTCGACGATCCGCGCTTCGGCGTAATGACCGATGCGGACTTTCGCCATGACGGGGATGTTGATGGCGTTTTGGATCTCCTTGATGAGCTGCGGGTCGGACATCCGCGCGACCCCGCCCTCGGCCCGGATGTCGGCGGGCACCTTTTCCAGGGCCATGACCGCCACAGCGCCGGCCTTTTCGGCGATGCGGGCCTGTTCTTTGGTCACGACATCCATGATGACACCGCCCACGAAATCTTCGGCGATGTTCTTTTTCTTCTTCATGTCAGACAACTCCTTATCGGGTTTTGATGGCACCGGCAAGACGTTGTTTAGCATGCAAGAACACACCGTGCCGGGGCACACACTCGACAATTATAGCGTAAATCGCTGTTTTTGAAAAGCCTTTCACGGGAATATCACCCTGCGACCGCGGCTGTCGGGGGCCGCTTGAAAGCACCTGAACAGAATCACGAAAGGTCCATTCGCGACTGCGGCGCGGTTCACCGTTTCTTGTCGTATTTCGCCCAGAGGTCCTCTTGTTCCTCGAACAGATGGTCGAACTGGCTCATCGGGTCGTCGTCGTCCTTCTTTTGCTTCTTCTTGCCCGAATAACGTGCCTCCGTGTCGATCTTGTGTTCGATGCGTTGCGATACATCATGCGAGGGTCTGTCCCCCGATTTGCGGCGGGAATATTCGCTCAAGCCGCCGAGTGCGAGCATCACAACCAGGATGGAAACCAGAAAAATCAAGAATCCCATGTCATTTCCTCCTTGTGGGATCGTCTGAATCAATCCCAATACCATTGTACAAGAAAACCGCATCTTAGGGAAGGACGATACAACAATCGTCGTCATCTTCCCAGAAAGGGGCGTCCATGGACTTTTTCGACATCTATGTGCTCATCGTCTTGTTCACATTCTACACGCTGCTTCTGGGCAAGACCGTCCTTCTCATGAAGAAGGGACGGAGGGTCGTGCAGCTCGGCAAGGGAAAACGGGGGTTCGGAAGGCATCTCGAGCGGTCTTTTTGGCTCGGGATGGTCCTATTGACTTTCTTCGTGGTGATGGCCGCCTTCGACATCCCCTATCCCGGTATCGGTGAACCGCTGCTTCTTTTCGGAGGGCTCGCGACGAAGGTCGTCGGCTTCTTCCTCTTGAACGTGGCGATCATCGTCTTCTCTTTCGCATTGGCCGCCTTCCGGGACGCCTTCCGGATCGGCATCGAGGAAGGGGAGACCGAAACGCTCATCACGGACGGCATCTTCCGCTTTTCCCGCAATCCCGTCTATCTGGCGGTGATCCTGTTTTTCGGGGGATGCTTTCTCGTGTATCCGAACCCCTTCTTTCTGGGGTCGCTCCTTTTCGTGACGGCCGCCTTCCACCACCAGAGCCACAAAGAGGAGCAAAAACTCGCCCAAGAGTTCCCCGAAAGCTATCCGGCCTACCGCGCTAAAACCCGCAAGTGGTTCGGGCCGCCGCGGAAACGTTGATCAGGCTTTGAAATTGTAAAGGGGGCGGACGATCTCCAGGACTTCCACCGTCTCCTCGGCATGGGCGAGGATCGCTTCTTTCTTTTTGTAGGCCATCGGCGCTTCGTCGATGGTCTTTTTTCCGACCGAGGTCGTGTAGATGTCCGCCATGCTTTCCGTGAACTCCTTCAAAGAGAGGATACGCTTGGCCTCCCGGCGGCTGTAGAGTCTGCCCGCGCCGTGCGGAGCGGTCATGTTCCATTCGGGGGCGCCTTTCCCCTCGGCGATGATGGTGCCGTCTTTCATGTTGAGGGGGATGACGATTTTTTCGCCTTTGTGGGCACGGACGGCGCCTTTGCGGACGATCCTGTCCTTCATGTCGATATAGTTGTGGACGGTGTCGAACTCCTCTTGGACAGAAAGGCCCATGCGGTCGAGAATCGCGCGGGCGATCCGGCGCCTGTTCTCGGCCGCATAGCGTTGCGCGACGGCCATGTCGGAAAGATAGTCCGAGAGGTCCTTCCCTTCGAGACAGGCCAGGTCGCGGTCGGCCCCTTTGGCATGGGTCTTTTCGGCGGCCTTTTTTTGATGGTGGTTGGCGATCTGAAAGCCGAAATGGCGGCTGCCGCTGTGGACGAAGAGATAAAGCTCCCCCGAAACACTGCGACCGAGCTCGATGAAATGGTTGCCGCCGCCCAACGTCCCGAGGCTTTTCACGGCCCGGTCCCTGTCCACACGCGCCTTTACTTTGTCGATGCCGATCTCGCGGGCGAGTTCTTGGCGGCCTTCCCCTGCGTCGCGGTGGATGGAGAATCCGCTCGGGACATGGTGACGGATCGTTCTGTCGAGTTCGGCCGGGTCGAGACGGCGCTCCCGCAAGACGAGAGTGAGGACACCACAACCGATATCGACGCCCACGAGGTTCGGGGCGATACGGTCCAAAAGGTCCATGCTGAGGCCGATCACGCACCCTTTTCCCATATGGACATCGGGCATGATCCGGATCTTGTTCTCGGCAAAATCCTTGCGGTCGAGCAGATCGATGATCTGCGCTTCCGTCTGCGGTTCGAGTTTGTCGGTGAAGACGACGGCCTCGTTGTATCTGCCCTTCAGACGCAACATGTCTTCCACCTCCCGACCTTTCTCGGTCACTTCCATTATACCATGCCTCTTTGTCCGCCATCACGGGAAGCATCCATGAAAAAAGCGTCCTTGCGGACGCTTGGGGCCTCTACGAAAAACGATTCACAAATCTTCTCCGTCTTCGTCGGAACCTTCACGCCAACTGCGGATGAGTTTTGCCGCTTCGCTGGCGAGAAAAGCGGCCACCAACCATACGATGAAGACACTGAAAATATGCGCGAAATGGGCGAAGAAGAGTGAAATGGCAGAGGTCAGCATCGCGATGAAGACAAGAACCGCTACAACCTCGTGGTCTCTGTCGCTGCCGCCCGAGGTGATGATACCGGCCCAGATGCCGAATATGACATGTCCGATATACACAAGTATCAATGGCATGATGTAACCTCCTCTCTGGTACATGGTGTCGCTCTCGGTGGCGAAACACGTCCCCGAAACACCTTCTATATTATACAACATAATCCTCTTCTTGGAAAGGGGCGCTTCAACCTTGATTGCGTCCCCCTACGACACGTTTCGGCGGACGGTTCGTCCGCACGACGCCATAGACGCCTATGACGATCATCAATGCCCCGATGACATGGTAGGGCCTGATTGGCTCGGACAGGAAGAGCGCGCCCGCGGCGATGGCCGTCACGGTGGCGAGATTCGCATAGATGCTGATGACGTGGGCCTGCAGGCGGCCCAGGGCATAGTTCAGAAGGAAGAAACCCCCGATCGAGGCGGCGATGCCGAGATACAGCACCGGTATGACCAGCTCCCGGGTGGTGAAGGGTTCCAGATACTCGGCCACCCGTCCTCGGGCGGCGAGCGTGATGAGGTGGACGACGTTGAAGGTCACGGCGCCCACGAGCATCATGAAGTAGGTCGTCTCATGGGCCCGGAGAGTGCGGGAGGCGTTGCGGGAGGCGATATTGAAAAGAGCGGCCGATAGCACGGCCCCGAACAACAACAAGAGTCCCGCCGTGTTCACGGCGAGTTCATCGGCGAGCTTGAAAATCTGGATGAGGATGATGCCGCTCACGGAAAGGAAGATGAAGAACACTTGGAGCTTGCGGGGCTTCTCCTTGAGTAGGAGCGCGCCGAAAATGCTCACGAAGATCGGGATGAGGGCGATCATCATCCCCGCCTCCCCGCTTGTCGTCCGGTCGAGTCCGTAGGTCTCGAAGAGGAAATAGAGGACGGGTTGGAGGATGACGACAGGCAAAAGCACTCCCGGTGTGGCTTTTCCGAAACGGATCTTCACGACGCCCGTCAAACGGAGCGCTTCGAAAGCCAAGAAAGCCACAAGAAAACGGTAGGCGATGAGACCCATGGGAGGGACATGGTCCAAGGCCGTCTTCGAGAACATGAACGTGAATCCGAAAATCACGGCGAAAGCGATTCCGGCAAGATGCGCTTTGTTTGTCATGAGTTACCTCCGGAACGGGATTTCCACAATGTGCATTATACCAAAAGTGCCGCGTGCTGAACACCTCACCCAAGAAAAACGCGCCTTCTTTCGCGAGAAGGCGCGTCGGTACGGGTGGGCGATCAATCTCCCCGCGCGTCGCCATAGAGGATCTCGTAGGTGTCGAAGTGGTCTTCGGTGTAATAGACGATTCTTGCTTCGGGGGAGAAGACGAAACGATAGTTGCCGCGGGAATAGCCGGCCCCGCCGATGCGGGTGTCGGCAATCCGGAACTCCCAGTCGAAAGGCAGCTGCCCGGCATGGTTCGAAAAGTGCCAATAGCCGAAATAGGCGTCTTCGCCGTATTCGTTGCGCAGATCGACGAGGTCGGGCGGGAAGTCGTGGTCGTCGTAGAGATCGGGCAGATAGCCGTAGGTGTTCTCATAGAATGACTTATCCTGCGGGTAACGGATATAGTAGTTCGGGGGGAGTTTACCGAACGTGCGGATGTAGAGCGCCACGTCCAGATAGCTCGTGTAGCGGCCGTCGGGATCGAGAGGCGGATGTTCTTCCGTGCCGAAGAGTTGGTCGAACGTCTCGAAATCGTCGGCCGTGTGATAAACGAGACCGTCGTCGGAAAAGACGAGGAACTCGTCGGCCCTTTCGCCCTCTTCATGGTTCACATCGGCGATGAAATAGGTCCTTTCGTCACCGTTCGGCAGGATGTCGTGGTCGGTCGGGTCGAACTCGTCGCCACCGATGCTCAGGCCTTCGGCCACATCGCCGAGGATGTCTTCATCGGGGTCGTAACCCATATCCAAGGCCTCGTCCAAGGTGATGTAGTTCTCGGGCAGGGTACCGAACGTGTCGATATAGAGAGCGACATCATACATGGCGGTGAAATGGCCGTCGGGATCGAGCGGAGTCAGGGGCGCGGGCTCGGGCGGCTCTTCATCGATGAGGTCGCTGCTCACGACGATGGTGATGCGGTCCCCCTCATACACGATATCGCCGGTGTTGTGGTCGTAGTAACGGATGAAGACATTGGGTCTTTCTTTGTCCGTGCTCTGATCGACGAAGAAGGAGGCTTCCAAGCCTTTCTCTTCGAGAATGTCCCGGATTTCCCACTCGTCATAACCGTGGAGGTCGGGCAGTTCCACTTCGGCCGGGCCACAGGCGGCGAGGATAAAAGCGGAAAACAATAATATCGTTGTCAAAAACACTTTTTTCATGACGGATCACCTTTCTTTATCGTAACAGGGTATCATACCACAGATGATAGTCGAGCGCAAATGAAAAAGACCGCTCGCGCGGTCTTCGTGGTGATCAATACTGGATGTCTTTGAGGAGGGCCTTGGCCTTCTTGGCACCTTGGAGTTCGGCGACGATCTCGTAGACGAAATCGTAGACGGCCCCCGGTCCCCTCGCGGTGATGATCCCTTTGTGGTTCACGGCCTTCTTCTCGGGACGATAAATGCCGTTCGGCGCATCCTTCTCGCTTCCGGGGAACGCCGTGAACTTCTTGTTGTCCAAGAGTCCGGCCCGGGCCAGGAATCGCGGTCCCGCACAGATGGCACAGACGGTCTTCTTCTTGTCGGTGAAAGATTTGGCCAGCTTCTTGATGCTTTGTTCCTTGTCGATCTTCTTCGCGACATAGGGTCCGCCGGGAATGACCAAGAAGTCGTATTCACCGACATCCAATTCCTTGCCGTTCTTGTCGGCTTTCACCGACAGGCCATAGCTGGTGCGGACGGTGAGGCTCTTTTCGAACGTCATGGTGACGATATCGAAACCCGCCCGTATGAGGAGCGCTCTCGTACCGAGCGCTTCAATGTCCTCGACATCATTGGCGAGCAACAGCAGTCCTTTCACACTCATCCCTCCTTTGCAAGGAAACGGATTTTCTCTTCCTTG
>PUKL01000121.1 GCA_003552275.1 Mollicutes bacterium | reverse complement strand
TAGCTTGGTAGAGCGCTTGGTTTGGGGCCAAGAGGTCGCAGGTTCAAATCCTGTCTTCCCGACCATCGTCATACGGGCGGAACGCACGTATGAAATCCTTCGGCCGAAGGATTTTTTTGTTTCCGTTCCGCCCCGAAGCCCCGTTTACAAATGGGAAGAAATGCTGTACAATGGCTTTGATTTCGCAATGACAAACATTTCACGGGAAGTAGCTCAGCTTGGTAGAGCGCTTGGTTCGGGGCTAAGAGGTCGCAGGTTCAAATCCTGTCTTCCCGACCACTGATCATAACGCCTTTTCAAGGCGTTTTTTGATTGACGGGGCCCTTGAGTTGCAGATACTCATTTGTTTCTCGGAATGTACGGATGATGTCACGGAAGCCCGACCTTTGTGTTACAATACTGTCGGGTCGGGTCTCGTCATGCGCTTCAGTCCCATCGAGAGAACCCGGCATTTTCACTGCTTGATGTTCGCCATGAAGTCATGATGCTTCGGACTCATATACCGGTTGCATGGTGTGATTACTTGCATCTCAGCTTTGCAAAGAAGGTTTCATGCACACCGCTTTTCACTGAAAACCGCACAACGGTGGTATGCATGATGACACATAAGATTGTTGGCGGCATCAACTTGTGCTATAATATTCGGTAGCGAGGGGCCTGTGTGAGTGTTCCATCGAGGCAGGAATGCAGGAGTGGAAACCATGTTCATACATCTAATGGCAAATGGGAATCCCGTTGTTGAAACACTCGCCGATTTCTTCGAGATCGTTCTCGAATTTTTCAAATCCTACGGAGAAATCGGGCTTTTTATATATTCCATCATCGAGACGATCACACCCATGGCCGGTGTGGAACTGATCCTCTTCCCCGTCATCCTCGTTTCGCCGATGCCTTGGTGGTTCACAACGTTGAACATCGTTGTGGCCAATTCCATCGGGGCGGTCATCGTCTATTTCTTCTTGGCGAAAGAAGACAACCGCCTCTACAATCGCATGGTCAAGAAGAAAACCCGGGACCGTGCCAAACGTCTCTTTGACCGTTATGGGTTCTGGGCGATCTTCATCTTCGCTTTGACCCCGCTTCCTTTCTTCTTGATCCTTTTCACGGCCTCGCTCGCCAAAATGAAATTCATTCCCTATATCATCGCCGCCTTCTTTTCGCGAGCGACCCGTTTCTTCATCATCACTTTTGCTGTACATGTACTCGGTGGTCAGACGAGTGATATCATCCTCTGGCTCGCACTCATCGGCGGTGGCATGGCCATCTTGATGATGTTCCTGCAAAGAAGGGCCTTGGTTCATTTCGAGAAAAAAGCCGCGGAAAGCGATCCGACGGAAGATGTCACCGTCGAACGGCAAGACGAGGTGTAATGTCTTGACAACCGCGGGAAATGTGATACCATAAATTCGCCGATGACGAGGGTCCCGTAGCCAAGTGGCTAAGGCAATGGACTGCAACTCCGTGATCACCGGTTCGAATCCGGTCGGGACCTCCAATGGAAAACCTAAAGCCCTTCGGGGCTTTTTTGTTTGTGCAAAGGAAAAGGAAGCCTCGTTCGAGGCTTCCTTGACATGTATCGTCCAATGCTCAGTCCCGGCCTTCGACTTCATCCACCGGCCAGTCCTCTTGATCGGCATAAGGGGTTATCAAAATGTCGTTCGTGACACAGAACTCCCCATAGACTTCAGCCTGGAGTCTGAGCTCGAGCTCGATGAGTTCGCGGATGTAGAGAGGGAGTTCGACAATGTTCTTGCCGATATCGTCGAAACGGTTGTTCTCATGATAGAAGACGTAATCGTTAGTCGCAAGCATATAGTATTCGTCATCATCGAAAGCCGTCGTCTCACCATAGTTTATCAGGTTGTTGCTGGTGTCGATGAAATGGTTCAGGTCGCTGCCGAGAAGGTCGGCGGCCACAACCGCATTGTCGAAAGGCCATACTTCATAGAGTGTGGACAGAGTGATGGGCTCGTCGCCCGGGATCGGATGTCTGGTCCCCCCGAAATTCTGGCTACCCACATCGGCTCCGAAAGAGATACGCATGAGTCTTGCCGCCCAGTCGGAGAGCTCGCCGCGGTCAAAGCCGCGGACGGGGGTGATGATGGGCTCATTGAATATCTCATCGGTTTCGAGGACATATTCATCGATCATCGCCTGGATGTCGGAGTGAGCTTCCCAAAACAAGGAGTCGTCATTGCGGGAAAGGTTTTTCATGTCGGTATCGACAATATCCTTCCCGTCGAGTTCGAAGCGGATGTGACCGACATGTTCCCCATAAGCGCCCGATTGGATGGCGGGAACATCACCGTCGTAGCGTGTAAAAGTGCGATGGCTGTGGCCGTTGAAGATGGCATCCACACGCGCGTCTTCGCCGAAATGGCGGACATCGTCATTCACGCCGCCGGAATCGTGGGTGAGGAGCAGGACGATATCCACATCCTCGTCTTGTCTGAGGTAACGGGCATAATCTTCGACGATGGGTCCGGGGTTCTTGAACTCGTAGTCTTCGACCATCCTTCTTGCAATCGAGGATTCAAGCCCGTAACCGATGGTGCCGATGATACCGATCCGAAGGTCGCCGCGATCGAAGATCACATAGGGGTCGATGTTCGCGGGCATGTCGTCGGTCCCTTTATAGAAGACATTGGCACCGAGAAGGGGAAATTCGGCGATACCGTCGTCGGGGTCGAAATAGTCGGTGACGACTTCCAATCCCCAATCGAATTCATGGTTGCCGATGGCCAAGGCGTCGAAGCGGGTGGCGTTCATCAGTTCGATGACACTCTCTCCGTGATAGTAATTCGAAAGAGCGCTCCCTTGGAGCATGTCGCCTCCTGCGAGCACGAAGGTCCCTTCGGGGTTCTCCCGTCTTCTTTCGAGGAGGAAGTTACCGATATTGGCCATACCCATGGCATCGCCACCGGGGAGGATCGCACCGTGGAGGTCGTTCATGTAGTAGATGTCGATGACCTCGGGTGTGACGGTCGGATCCGGTTCCAAGGAGCCGTTGTCATCCGGCTCTACCGGTGTGGTGCCACAAGCAAAAAGCGTCAATGTGACAAGGAAAAAGAGCGTGAAGGTCAGAAAGCGTTTCATCAGAAATCATCCTTTGTTGGAAATCTACACGCATTATAACACAGACCGGTCACTTTGATGAAAACGACGGACCATGAGTCTCCAAGATGCCGTTGCATTCTGCAGGATGCGTCGTCGGGGGCGTATATGTTATAATTATGATACAAACGTGTTCTTTGTGCGGACGAATCCGGGGACACCCCTTTCAATGGAGGTTATCATGACCTTTCAAAAACGCTTCATCGACGCTGTTGATGGCAGAAGATTGAAACTGTACGTGATGAACGCGAAAGGCGAAAAAAAAGGTGTCGTCCATATTCTCCACGGTATGGGTGAGCATGCGGAGAGATATGAAGAGTTCGCAACATATCTCACTGAAAACCATTACAGCGTCTATGCCCATGACCACCGTTTGCACGGAGGGAGCCTCGAAGAGGATGAAGCGGTCGGAATCTTCCGCAAAGACGACACGTTTGATCGGGTCATCGAGGATGTCGCCACCGTACAAGCGTATATATCGGAAAAAGAGGGTGTCAAAGATATCATCACCCTCGGTCACAGCATGGGCTCCTTGATCCTTCGCCGCCATCTTCAAAAGGACTGTCGATTCACAAACAAGGCGATTGTCATGGGGACGCCCCCTGTGTTTTCTCCGCTCATGGTCGCTTCAAGTCGCGCCACAGCGTTTTTGAGCGGGATTTTCCTTCCCGCCCGCAAACGGAACCGGTTGATGCATGCGCTCATGAAAAAGAATACCGCCCACCGGATAAAAGGAAGAAAACGAGAGAACGATTGGCTCACTCACGACGATGGAATCGTCAAAGATTATGAAGAAGACCCCCGGTGCGGTTACGCCTACAACACATATTTCTATCGCGAGTTCTTCAAGCTCTTCACCACCGTGAACCGGCCGGCGGCCATCCAGAGGACGCCCGCCATCCCCATGCTCTTCATCTCCGGTGAAATGGACCCCCTATCACAAAAGATGCGTTCGGTGGAACGGCTTTTTGCGCTTTATGAGAAACACGTCGAGGGCTTCCAAGGAACCATCCATGCCGTCCCGAACGCCCGGCACGAAGTCTTGAACGAGATTGACAGGTCGGAGACCTTTACACGTCTACTCGCATGGATCAAAGAGAGTTGATTGTTTCTTTGGTCAAGGTCGAGGAGGTCGGAATATGACATCGCTTCCCTATTCACGAGAGAGTCTCAAGATTCTGGGACGTCTTTTTCGCAATTTCCGCGAGCAAAAAGGTTATTCCATACGTGGCGTGGCCCGGAGTGCCAGGCTGTCGCATACGGTCGTCAGCGATATCGAAAACTGCAAGATCCACCCGAACCAGGACACATTGAAAGAGCTCTACCGGACCGTGGGCATCACCATGTTCTTCGACGTGGAAGAGATAAGTTCCTTGAAACACCTCCTCGCCGCTTTCAACAACGCGGTCTATTATACGCATCCCGATGATGTCGACATGTATTACGAAGCGTTGAAAAAGAGGACCAAGAGGCTATTGCATTCCCCCCTCCGCGTGGATTTCTTGTTGGCCAAGGAGACGTATCGCAGTTTCCGCCAGCAGAAAAGACAACACAAAGTGCTCCATGATCTCGAGGAAATCTACGAGTATCTCACGCCGGAACAAAAGCAGATGTACAATCTGATTCTGGCCGTGAAACACTTTCACAACAGTCAATTCGTGGCCGCCCTCAAGTATTTGAACAAGAACTTGGAAATCTCCGAACCCCAGAATTTCTATGCCGTGACCATCTCCTATCTCGCCCGCGTGTACGATTTCCTCTTCAAGAACCACAGGAGCCTGAAATGCGCCCTGGAAGCCGCCAAGCTCCATACATCATTGAACAACACTTATCGCAAGATGGAGATCGAGGTTGTCGTCGTCAAAAAATATGTCGATCTCGGCGACCTTGAAGAGGCGGAGAACACAATTCGCTATCTCAAACAATCCCTGAACCGCACCTTGCGTTTCCGGGAAGCCTTCCAACGGGTGATCGCCCGCATGGAAGCCTATCTTGCGTTCGCAAAAGGTGATTGTGAGCAGGCCTTGCAACACTTCAAGACCGCGAAAGAGGATGTTCCACGGTTTTGGTTCTATCGAGCCTACCTCAACCACGAGTTGGGCAACACCGATGAAGTCCAGAACTGTCTGGACCAAATCGAAAAACACCCCACCGGAAAAGAACGGGATTTCTTCTTCTCCGCAGGGAGGCTCTTCTTGGCGCACATCGGCAGGAAGGTGCCCGAGGAGCAACGTAAAAAAGCGGCCGATACCATCCGCAAGAACATGGATCTCATCCGGAACGCCCCATTGTACTATATGGTCATCGAGATGCTCATCACCCACTATGAAGGATGTGGGGACCAAGCGACCGCGCTCGAGGTGGCGAAACAACATCTCATCTTTTACAAACAACGCGACTTTTTGCAATGATTGTCAAAAAACACACTTAATCCCCCAAAAACACTAGGTGTAAACTAACGATGCCATCTTGCTTATTCACCGTTCATCCTTCATAATTATGGTAGAGCGGTGGGTTAAGGAAGTCGCGGATGAATCATATACGATTCATCGCAAAAAAAATTATTTTTTCACCGGGCGGGAGCCCGGTGTTTTTTTTACTTTCGGCAGCGGTTGTTGGATGCACCGACAACATTTTGAGGGGACAACTAAAAAGACTTGTGCCACAATGACCGGGCACGACTTGTATTCATTGAAGACATTTTGCGAGGAACGCCACGAATTTCTTTCATTGCCTTATCCGCACCGCTCGCGTATGTTATAATGTCAATTGTGAAGAAATGTAAGCGCTCTATCCCCGGAAGACACCTTAGAATGGAGAGATCGAGAAAATGGAAAAAGCGAACGAACTGCGTATGACGGCGGTCGTGAAAGACCGGCCGGAACGAGGCTTCACCATCGAGAAGCGGACGATCAGCACCGATCTGAAAGAAGACGAAATCCTTGTCAAAGTGCGCACGGCTTCTTTCTGCGGAACGGACTATCATATCTACGCCTATGACGATTGGGCGAAGAGCCGTCTGCAGCTGCCTTTGATCGTCGGGCATGAATTCAGCGGCGAGGTCATCAAAACCGGAAAGAAGGTAGCGAAGGTCAATATCGGGGACATCGTCAGTGCCGAGACCCACATCATCTGCGGCACGTGTGAGTTCTGTCTTCGCGGCGAAGGACACATCTGTGAGAACACCGAAATCATCGGTGTCGACACGGATGGTTGTTTTGCCGGTTACGTCAAGATTCCCGAAGCCAACTGTTTCTTGAACGACAAGGCCGCGGATCATCTTCATCTTTCCGTCCAGGAGCCTTTGGGGAATGCCGTTCACACCATGGCACACTTCCCGGTTGAAGACAGGACCGTGGCCATTGTCGGTTGCGGCCCGCTCGGTCTCATGGGTATCGATGTCTCTCGCGCCTATGGTGCGAAGAAAATCATCGCCATCGAGATCAACGCGTATCGGAGGCGAAAAGCCGAGGAACTCGGTGCCGACGTGGTCATCAATCCACTCGATGAGGATGTCGTGCAGCGAGTCCTCGCCGAGACGGACGGCCGCGGGGTCGATGTCGTCGGTGAATTCAGCGGCAACAAGACCGCCATCGAACAGGCGTTCAAATACATCAAGCCCGGCGGAGGGATGAGCCTGCTCGGCATCCCGGCGGAAAACATCGAATTGAACCTCGCCGACGATGTTGTTTTCAAAGGCATAGAGATCTATGGAGTCGTCGGCAGAAGAATCTATGACACTTGGCATGAAGTGCGACGACTCATCGACGCGGGCATGCTCAATCTCGACAAGGTCATCACCCACGAACTGCCCCTCAAAGATGTCGAGAAAGCGGCCGAGATCATGGAGTCGGGCGACAGTGGAAAAATCGTGTTGATTCCCGAGGAGGGTGACTATGAGTGACAAATGGAAATTCATCGAAGACGAGATCCAAAAAATGAAAGACGACGGGGTCTATCGGAGACTCCCTGTGAACCACGGTCCTTGCGACAACGAAATCGACCTCGACGGAAGAAGGGTCATCAACCTCTCCAGCAACAACTACCTCGGTTTCGCCAACCATCCGCGCGTAAAGAAGGCCGCCAAGGAGGCCATAGACAAATACGGCGCCGGTGCCGGCGCCGTGCGGACCATTGTCGGCAACCAGGACCTCATCGAGAGACTCGAAGAGCTTTTGGCGGAGTTCAAGCGTGAAGAGGCCGTCATCTGTTTTCAATCGGGTCTGAACTGCAACATCGGCACCATCCAGGCCGTGAGCGCCAAAGGCGACCTCATCGTGAGCGATGAACTGAACCATGCCTCGATCATCGACGGGGTGCGTCTTTCCAAAGCGGACAAAGCCATCTACAAGCACAACGACATGGCGGATCTGGAACGGATACTCAAAGAAAGACGCAAAGACTACGCGAACGTCTTCATCATCACCGACGGCGTCTTTTCGATGGACGGCGATTTGGCCGACCTTCCGCGGATTGTCGAACTGGCGAAAGAATACGATTGTTTGACCTATGTGGATGACGCCCACGGCAGCGGAGTGCTCGGCGAGAGCGGTCGCGGCACAGTCGACCATTTCGGTCTCCACGGCGAGGTCGATTTCATCGTCGGCACCCTGAGCAAGGCCATCGGTATCGTCGGCGGCTATGTGGCCACCAAGCAGAGTGTGAAGGATTGGCTCTTGCACAGGGGACGCCCT
>PUKL01000010.1 GCA_003552275.1 Mollicutes bacterium | reverse complement strand
TTGATGAAATTGTTCAAGACCAAGAACCTCATCCGTGTCCGCCTCTTCATGGAGGCGACCCCCGCTCTGCTCGGCGTGCTCTTGACGGGAGTCTTCAAGGGCCACATCGGCTCGCTCTATTTCGGCACCGTCGTTCTCGTCTTGCTGGCCGGGCCGTTGTTCAGATTGTATCTATCATTGTTCAGGAGGATTGAAGAATCATGGAAATCGCCCGTATGATCGACCACACCTATTTGAAACCCTTCGGCACCAAGAAAGAGATCGACCGTCTCCTCGAAGAGGCGATCGAACACGAGTTCAAGAGCGTGTGTGTGAACCCCGCATGGGTTTCGTACGCCGCCGAGAGTCTGAAGAAGTCCGACGTGCTCGTCTGCACGGTCGTCGGCTTCCCCCTCGGCGCCACGACGACGAACACGAAAGTCTTCGAGACCCGCGACGCCCTGAAGAACGGCGCCCACGAAATCGACATGGTCCAAAACATCGCCTGGGCGAAAGAGGGCCGTTTCGACCTCGTCGAGAAAGAGGTCCGCGCCGTCAAGGAAGAATGTGAGAACCGCACGCTGAAAGTGATCCTCGAGACCTGCTATCTCACGGACGAGGAAATCCGCAAGTCCGCGGAAGCGGCCGTGCAAGGCGGCGCCGACTTCGTCAAGACGAGCACCGGTTTCGGCACCGGCGGCGCCGAGGTCGACCATGTCCGCATCATGAAAGAGGCCGCCGGCGACAAGGAAGTCAAGGCGAGCGGCGGTGTCAAGACCGTCGCAGACCTCAAGAACATGGTCGCGGCGGGTGCGACCCGCATCGGAACGAGCAGCGGCGTCCAGCTTGTCAAAGGCGAGACGTCGAAAGAAGATTATTGAGGAGGTAGTTCCATGAGCACTCCGCACATCAAAGCAGAGAAGAAAGACATCGCGAAGACCGTTCTCATGCCCGGCGACCCCTTGCGGGCGAAACACGTGGCCGAGACCTATCTCGAAGATGTCAAACAGTTCAACACCGTCCGCAACATGTTCGGCTACACGGGGACATTCCAAGGCAAGAGGATCAGCGTCATGGGCAGCGGCATGGGCATGCCCTCGATCGGCATCTATTCCTATGAACTCTTCAAGTTCTTCGATGTCGAGAACATCATCCGCATCGGTTCCTGCGGGGCCTACACCGACGAAATCGACCTCTATGACGTGCTCCTCACCGAAAAGGCCTACAGCGAATCGACCTATGCCAACGTGCAAGGCGGTCATGAAGGAGACTACACCTACACCGACCGCGAATTGAACGAACGGATCGAGGCCATCGCCGAAGAGCAGTCCATCCCCTTGCGGAAGGGAGTCATCCATTCTACGGACGTCTTCTATCGCGAGAATTTCGACGACTACAAGCGGATCCACGACGAGAAAGGCGCCATCGCCGTCGAGATGGAGGCCTTCGCCCTCTTCCACAACGCCCGCATGACGGGCAAGCGCGCCGCCGCGATTCTCACGGTCTCGGATTCGCTCGTCACCAAGGAGGCCACGAGCCCCGAAGAGCGCCAGAAATCCTTCACCAAGATGATGGAGATCGCTTTGAGGCTCGCGTGAACATCGTTTTGACATCCGTCTCGGAGGCATCGACATGAACCTCACAACTTTGAGAGAAGGAAAGACCGTCCATCAGTATGTCGAAACCGGACAGTTCAAGACCATGCAGGTCGCCGTCCGGTTTTTCGACGACCTCGATGTCGAAACGGCCACAAAGCGGCATCTCACCTTGTCCATGCTCAAGGCGAAATCGCGATCCCACCCGAGTCGGCGCGCCTTGGAGAAGCACCTCGAAAGCTTGTACGACACGAGCCTGTCCGCGCATTCTTTCAAGATGGGCAACGTCCATGTGAACCAGTTCACACTGCATCTCATCAACCCCCGTTATGCCAACGGGGAAGAACTGTTGGCCGCGGCGCTCGCTCTCTTGCAAGAGATGCTTTTCGACCCCGTCTTCGACGAAAAGACGCTCCGTGAGGAGAAACGTTTTCTCGCCGACCATTTCCGCGCCGAATACGCCGACAAGGACCGTTATGCGGTCAAACGGTATCACGACCATCTCTTCTTTGACCATCCGGCCCGAGCGCACGCCATGGGCGAGCCCGACAGGGTCGAGGGTGTCACATTGACAGACATCGTGAACACGCATAGGAGGATGCTCAGGCACAACGGCATCCTCATCGGCGTCGTCGGTGACATCGAAGTCGAGAAGACCCATGCTCTCGTCAAGGAGAAACTCCCTTTCGCGAATGCAAGGGACCTTCCTTCACGGTTCTTCGAGAAACGCCCCTTCGAGCCGCGAGAAGAGGTCCGCGAGACGATGCGCCTCCAACAGGAACGTCTCTTCATGACCCTCTCCACGGGCATCCATTACGGGGAAGAGGACTATCACGCGGCCCTCGTCATGAACACCCTCTTCGGCGAAGGGTCCGAATCGCTCCTCTTTCGCCGTGTGCGCATCGAGGACTCGTTGGTCTATCACATATCTTCCCGCTATGTGCCCTTCCACGGCCTAGCCACCATCCATTCCGCCATGCGGAAAGAAAGCGTCCAAAAGGCCAAAAAGCGCATAACGGGCGCCCTTGCGAGTCTGCGAAAAGGTGATTTCCCCCCAGAGGATGTCGACCGGGCGAAGAACCATCTCGTCCGTTCGGTGAAAGCGATGTTCGACTCGCCGGCGGGCCTTTCGGCCCTCGCCCTGCGTCATGAGCTCCTGCAAGCTCCCCTCGACGAGAACGAGACCATCGCCTCCATCCGCTCGGTGCGGAAACAGGATATCGAACGGATCGCGAAAGCGAGCCGTTTCATCTTCACTTTCACACTCGGGGGTGAAACGGATGGATGAGATTCGCTATGACGATTACCGCGAAGTCGTGCACCATTTCCGTCTGCACGGGAGGCTCCCCGTCCACATCATCCAAAAACCGTCCTACTCCAAGGTCTATGTGACGCTTTCGGCTCCGCTCGGTTCCGTGCACACCCGTTTTCGCGACGAAACCGGCGCGGAACGGACCGTCCCGCCCGGCGCGGCGCACTTTCTCGAACACAAGGTGTTCGAAAAAGGCGGCCGTGACGTGAGCGAGGACTTTTCCCTCGAAGGAGCCGAGATCAACGCTTTCACCGATCATCACCGCACGACCTATCTCTTTCACGCGACCGATGTTTTGTATACGAACGTGACCCGGCTTTGCACGATGTTCTTCTTTCCGGAATTCACGAGTGAAGGTGTGAAGAAAGAGAAGAACGTCATCCTCGAGGAGCTCGCGGCCCACAAGGACGACCCCTATTACGCCCAATACCGCGGCCTCATGAATGCGATGTATCATGAACATCCGCTGAAAGACGATATCCTCGGCACCGAGGAATCGATCCGTTCCATGGATGCGCAGACCCTCTTGGACATCCACAAGGCTTTCTATAGGCCCGAGGAGGCCGTCATGGTCATCGTCGGCGACATCGACCCGGTGCGACTGCAAGAACATCTCGAACAAGCCGACATCCTCCCCGAAGAATCGCGTTCGGCACCTTTGCCCTTCGCGACAAAAGAAAGCCCCGCCGTCGTCCGTGAACGAATCGAGACCGAACTCGACATCATGATCCCGAGCGTCCTCTTCGGCATCAAACTCCCTCTTGCGCCCGATGAGCCCTTCCGAAAGCGACTCCGCGCCCGCATCGCCTATGCCATCCTTTTCGATCTCGTCTTCGGCAAGACGGGCGACGTCCACGAAGAACTCCTCGACAAGGGCGTGATCAACGACTCCTACGGTATCGACCTCGTCTTCGGCGAGACTTATGCGCATGCGCTCATCGGCACCGAGACCGAAGCGGTCGCCGCCTTCGAAAAACGTCTTCAGACCGAACTCGCGTCCCTCGCCGAGAAGGATATCGCCGAGGCGGACTTCCTCCGGGTGAAACGCCAGCTCTACGGCGGTTTCATCCAGTCCCTCGACAATCTCGAGACACTGGCCCACCAATACGGGGAATACATCCGTCACGGTGTATCCTATTACGATATGCTCGCTCTTGCGCGCTCCGTCACCAAAGAAGAAGTGCTCGCACTCCGCAACAAAATCGAGAAGGCCCACATCAGCCGTTTCGTGGCCCGGCCCGAAAAGAAGGGGCCCTGATTCACAAAGTCCGCGCTTTCGATTATAATGGAACCGATCCCTTGAGAATCCGGAAGGATGGTCAGCATGGAAAAGCATCTTGACAAGTTCCAACAACGCAAGAAAAGGATCGAAGCCGCCGTTCTTTTCGGGGGCGTGTTGCTCATCGGGGCCCTGCTCTTGTTCGTGTTCTTCGAGCAGGCGGTCGTGGCGTTGCCTCTCGGTATCGCCGGGGCGCTCTTCATGTTCTTCGGCTATGCCGCTTTCACCCAGCTCGAAGAGGACTTCAAAGGGCGCTTCTTGAAAAGGACGCTCAAAGAATGGATCGACAACTGCCACTACGACCACAAGAACGGCCTTTCGATGAAACAGGCCTATGAATCCGAATTCTTGAAGCAGGCCGACCGCTTCAAAAGCGAAGACTTCCTTTCCGGTTCCATCGACGGCGTCGCCTTCATCTCGAGCGACCTCGAACTCAAGGAACGACGGGTGCATTACGGTCGTCACGGCACGAGGACCCACTACCACACCTTCTTCCGGGGACGACTTTTCATCTTCGACTTCAACAAGCGCTTCGACGGGGTCCTACAGGTGCTCGAAGACACCGCGCCCACCACCCGTCGCCCCTACAAGAAAGTGAAGATGGAAAGCATCCGGTTCAACGAGAAATTCCGGACTTTCACCACGAACCCCCACACCGCCTACTACATCCTCACGCCCCATTTCATGGAAGCCTTGATGCGGCTCGAAAGGAACCATCCGGGACTGTTGAGTATCGCTTTCATCGACAGCAAGCTCTATTTCGGCATCAACAACTTCAAAGACACCTTCAGTCTGAAACTCTTTGCCCCCTTGAACAAAGCGCTCATCGAGACTTTCAAGCGGGATGTGGACATCATCCGCGAAATCGTCGACGAGCTGAAATTGAACCGCAAGATCTTCAAGAATTGAAAAAATGCATTGTCGCACGCCATGGTGTGTCGAAAGGAAAAAGCGGGACAATCTCCCGCTTTTTTTTCATGTTCCTTGCGCCGTTTGGACGATCGGACACGGTTTTTCGCAAAAAGCACATCCAAGGCGTCGTGACGATGACGGGCGGACGGTGTATCCTCGGGGCAAAAAGGAGGATGAGACATGGTCAACCAAGTCGTCTTGGTCGGCAGACTCGCCCATGAGCCGGAGCTCAGGACGCTCGAGAGCGGCAAGAAGGTGGCGACGGTGACACTCGCCCTGCAGAGGAGTTTCAAGAGCGCCCAGAGCGGGACGTATGAGACGGACTTCATCAAATGTACGCTCTGGAGCGGTATCGCCGAGAACACGGTCAACCATTGCAAGAAGGGGATGACCATCGGCATCAAGGGCCGCCTGCAACAAAGAATCTACGAAATCGACAAGGAGCGTTCCTTCAGCTATCCGGAGGTCATCGCCGAAAAAGTGAGCTTCATCAGCGCCAAGAAGGACTTCACAGATGAAGACGACTGAAAAAACGCCGCGGCGTTTTTTCTTTTTGGATAAGTTCGGGGCGGTTGTGCTATAATGGCGACAGAAAGGATGATGGCGATGGATGCATACCTCGCTTTTTTGAAGCACATCCTCCAAGACGGCACTCCCAAGGATGATCGCACGGGCACCGGCACGATATCCACTTTCGGCTATCAGATGCGTTTCGACCTCAAAAAAGGGTTTCCGCTTCTCACCACGAAACGCGTCCATTTCCCCTCGATCGTCCACGAACTGTTATGGTTCATAAGCGGGGACACGAACATCCGCTATCTCGTGAAGAACGGGGTCCGGATCTGGAACGAATGGCCCTATGAACGTTTCAAGAAACATCCCGACTATGCCGGGGAGAGCCTTGTCGAGTTCATCGACAAAGTGAAAGATGACGCCGCCTTCGCAGAAAAACACGGTGACCTCGGCCCCGTCTACGGCAAACAGTGGCGCGCCTTCTCCGGCGGTGTGGGCGAAATCGACCAGTTGCGGTCCGTCATCGAGACGATGAAAGAGGACCCCTCGTCCCGCCGGCTCGTCGTGAACAGCTGGAACCCCGCCGTGCTCGACCAGATGGCCTTGCCGCCCTGTCACATGATGTATCAATTCTACATCAAGGACGGCCGCCTCTCGTGTCAACTCTACCAACGGAGTGCCGACGCTTTCTTGGGCGTCCCCTTCAACATCGCGAGTTACGCCCTCCTGACGATGATGGTGGCAAAGACCCTCGGCCTCGTCGCCCACGAATTCATCCACACGATCGGTGACGCCCACATCTACAACAACCATCTCGAGCAAGTGCAGGAACAGCTCACAAGAAAGCCCCGCCCCCTCCCCCGGGTGAAGCTGCGGGAAGGCAAGGGCCTTTTCGATTTCACTTTCGACGACATCGTGCTCGAAGGCTACGACCCCCATCCCACGATTCGCGCGGAGGTGAGCGTATGATCGCTTTGATCGCGGCCATGGATGCCAACAACATCATCGGCCGGGGCAACGACCTCCCCTGGCACTACCCCGAGGACCTCGCCTATTTCAAGCGGATGACCCTCGGAAAGAAGGTCCTCATGGGAAGAAGGACCTACGAATCGATCGAGAAGAAACTGGGAGGGCCGCTTCCGAAACGGGAGAACATCGTCCTTTCCCGTTCGCTCCCCGAGCAGGAGGGTATTGTCGTCATCCGCGATCTGCCTTCCTATCTTGCCCGTTTCCCGAAGGACGAGACGCTCTTCGTCATCGGCGGAAAGAGCGTCTATGCGGCCGCTCTTCCGTATGCCGACCGGCTCTACATCACCCATATCGACGCCGAGCACGAAGGCGACGTGACCTTCCCTTCCTACGACCGGGACGATTTCACCTTGGTTAATCGTGAGCAAAAAGGCCCTTTGACTTTCGCGGTCTATGCGAGAAAGGAGAGAGAGTGAGATGGCCACCACAGTCTTTTTCGCCCTGTATGCCCTTTTCACCTTCCTTTTCATCTTCCTTTTCGACGCCTTCAGTCTGACACCGGTGAGTGTCGTCCTTTGGTTCGTGGCCCTATTGCCGGCGTTCGCCGCGAGTTTTTTCGTCATGAGCGTCGTCGTCTATGCTTACGGGCGCGTCCATGTGAAACGCGCCGATCCTTTCGACATGCGTCATCACGCTTTCGCCAACAGCGTCATGCGGGCCATCCTCCGTGTCGTGCGGTTGAAGATCACCGTCACGGGTCGAGAGAACATCCCCAAAGAGCCTTTCATCCTGGCCTCGAACCATCAGACGCTTTTCGACATTCTCGCGATGAAGACGATCCTTGCCGACCGACCGCTCGTCTTCATCGCCAAACGGGAACTCTTCCGCTGGCCCGTGGTCGGCCGCATGATCAAACTCCTCGGCAACGTCCCCATCGAGAGGGAAAGTGACCGGGCGGCGGCCCAAGCGATCATCGAGGGCATCAAGATGTACAAATCGGGCGCCCCGGTGATGGTCTTCCCCGAAGGCCATCGCACGCGGAAGAACGAGATGATCCCCTTCAAGGCCGGCTCCTTCAAGTTGGCCATGAAGCCGAAAGCCCCTTTGGTCGTGGCCTGTGTATACGACATGCACAAGGCGTGGAAGGGTTGGCCCTTCTTGGCGCAGAAGGCGCGCATCCACTTCCATGAACCCCTCCGGCCCGATTTCTATACCGACAAGACCTCCTACGAGGTTTCCGACGCCGTCCGCGAGATCATCCAAAACA
>PUKL01000100.1 GCA_003552275.1 Mollicutes bacterium | reverse complement strand
TGACCGTGACGCTCTTCAATCCCGATGCCGCCTACGGCTATTTCGACAACGAAGGGGTCATCGACATGTTCAGCGTGAAGAACCATTCCATGAAACGCATCCCCTTCTTGTACGAACTCCACGATGCGACAGAGATCCGCAAACGGAGCGTCCTCTTCTACCCCGATGTCCATCTCGCCTTGAAAAAACGCTACGGCGAGTCCTATCTCCGACACAATCAAGAGGTCACCACTTTCATGAGGGCCCTCCTCGTCTTTCGTCTGCGCCCGCGACACTTCTTCGTCATCGGGCTCGATTTCGACGAGAACACCCCGCTCAAAGACGTCGACACCTTGCGGATGCGGGAGTTCACGGACCTCTTGAACAAGCTCTTCACGAAGAACTATGTGACCATCAGGAAAGTCGAGATCAAAGACGATATCATCCTCACTCTCGTCCGCGCCCTCGAACTCTATGACCGTCACACCAAAGGACATAGTGAAGACGTGGCCGAAATCGCCACCAAGATCGGCGAGCGGATGGGGCTTTCCGAAGACAGTCTGCGCGATTTGCATTATGCGGGGCTTTTGCATGATATCGGCAAACTCGGCATCGACGCCGACGTCTTGAACAAGAACGGCGATCTGACCACAGCCGAATACGAGAAGGTCAAGGAGCATGTCCGGTTGAGCCACGAGGCTCTCTCGGGTGTCCCGGAGTTAGAGAGGATCCGCCGCGCCATCTGGGACCACCACGAGCACTTCGACGGCAAGGGCTATCCCGAAGGTCTGAAGGGCGAGGAGATTTCCTTGACGGGAAGGATCCTCGTTGTCGCGGACGCTCTCGCGACGATGCCCGCCGAAAGACCCTACGGTACGATCCGGGACAAAACCGAGACCATCGAGGAACTCCGCCGTCACAGTGGCGGCCAGTTCTGTCCGAAAGTCGCCGCCATCGCCGTGAGACTGGTGGAGGAGGGACACCTCGACCACTTGTTCGCTTGATGAAAAAGGGTCGCGCTCCACTCGATGGAGCGCGGCCCTTTTTTCAAGCTTGATAGACCCGTTCACCCGCGATATAGGTCTCTTTGACTCTGACGGTGCGGAGACTCTTCACATTGTGGGTGTCGAAACCGGAAACGACGATGAAGTCGGCTTCATACCCCGGCGCGATCCGGCCGAGATTCCCTTCGCTGCGGGCGAAATAGGCCGGGGTTTCCGTATAGGCTTTCAAGGCGTCTTTCAGCGGTAAGGCCTCTTTTTTCAAATAAGGGCGCCGCCGGAGGTCGCGGAGGGTCTTTCTCGTACATGCGGTATAGAGGTTCAAAAACGGATTCGAAGGTTCGACGGGGGCGTCCGTCGAGATCGCTGTCATGAGGCCTTTCTCGCGCATCGTGTTGAAGAGATAGGCCTTTTTCGCGCGTTCGCCGAGTCTTTCGTGGACGAAAGCGTGGTCGGTGCGGATGAAGATCGGCTGCACGATCGCCCCGAGTCGTTGTCTTTTCATGCGCAGGATCAGTTCCTCGTCCGCCACTTGGGCATGGATGAGGGCATCGCGGCCTTTCGGGACGCTTTCGGCTTCGAGCCTTTCGGAGAGGGCGAGCGCCTGTTCGATCGCCGCATCGCCGATGGCGTGGAAGGCGAAGTCCATGTCGCTTTCCGCGGCCCGCTTGGCGAAGACGTAGAGCTCCTCGTCGGTGAAGTTCTTGAGTCCTTTTTCTTGCGGGTCATCGGCGTAGGGGCTGCGCAAGAGGGCGGTGCGGGCCCCGAGGGAACCGTCCAAGAAGAGTTTCAAGGGTCCCCTTTTATACCGGCCGAAACTTGTGTCCAAGTCTTTTTCGAGGAAACGGTCGAACTCCTCGAGGTCCTTGGGATGCACCTGTTCTTGGATGCGGATCGTCAGTTGGTCCGCCGCGGCCAGTTCCCGGAAAGCGTCGAGCACGGTTTCATAGGGTGTTTCATAGACGGCGAAATCGTCGCTCTGCACGGCGGTGACGCCTTGGGAGAGGAGCTTGTCCTGTGCGAGGAGGATCTGGCGTTTGATCGTCTCTTTCGAGGGGTTCTCCATGCGAAAGAGGATCCAAGAGATGGCCTCCTCCTTGAAGTGGCCTTTCTCGAGGTCGAAGGCGGAAGCTTTCTTCGGCAACCGGCCGTGATGTTTTTTAGCCTCTTCGATCGCTTTTTCGTTCGCCACGACAAGATGGCCGCAAGCTCTGTAGATGGCGATCGGGCGATCTCTAGCGGCCTTGTCGAGGTCCGTCTTCAATAGGGGGCGTTTCTCTTTGAAACCGTCCTCGTGGTAGCCCCGACCGAGCAAGGGATCTTTTTCTTCCTTCCGGAGCGCTTCGACGAGGGCGGCGATGGATGTGTGGCGAGAAGCGTCGAAGATCTCTTCCATCTTGCCGATGCCGAGCAGATGGAGATGGGCGTCATGGAAGCCCGGGAGCACGACCGCCTCGCGCAGATCGACGACGCGGTCCAACGGCCTCTTCAACAACCGTCGCGCTTTGCCGACTTCCCGGAAACGACCGTTCTCCGTGATGAAAGCATCCGCTTTGGAAAAGGGGATGTTGGCATGGATGTAGGCTGTCCGCATGGTGGTCCTCCTTACGTGGATAATCCGTCTCAATTATAGCATATCTCGGGGCAAAGCCACCATCATTCACATAAAGAAAAAGCCGGAATCATCCGGCTTCGTCTTTCGAGGCTTCGACCATGAGACGCACCATGAGGTCGGAGAAGGTTTTCGGGTCCTCGATCGAACGCCCTTCGATGAGGAGCGCCTGGTTGTAAAGCAGCGAGGCGTAGTCGTTAACCCGTTTCTTGTCTTTGGCATGGACCTTCTGCAAAGCGGCAAAGAGTTCGTGGTCGGGGTTCAATTCGAGGATCCGTTGCGCCTTGACGCCTTCGGGCTTGTCCGGGAGCTTTTCGAGGATGCGTTCCATCTCGAGCGAGAGGCCTTCGCCCGTGACGAGACACACCGGCGCCTCCTGCAAGCGACCCGAGAGCCGGACATCGTCGACTTTGTCGGAAAGGGCCTTCTTGAGGGCCTTCAAGAGCTTGCCGTGGTCTTTTTCTTTTTGTTCGATGTCTTTTTTCCTGTCTTCGTCGACGAGGTCGCTTTCGGCCTGTTTCAACGATTTGAAGGGGACGGAGTCGTACTCGGCGAGGACTTGCACCATGAACTCGTCGATCTCTTCGGTGAAAAGCAATGCCTCGTAGCCCTTCTTTTTCAAAGCGTCCATCTGCGGTTGGGCGAGGATGCTCGCTTTGTCTTTGCCGGTGGCGTAATAGATCGCCTTCTGTTCGTCGGGCTTCCTTTCGATGTATTCGGCGAGGGTGATGTAGTCGTCGCTTTTTGTCGTCTTGAACATGACGAGGTCCTTGAGCTTGTCCTTTTCGGCGCCGAACTTGTCGTAGATGCCGTATTTCAAGATTGACCCGTAGGCCTCGAAGAACTCCACATATTTCTCGCGGTCGTTCTTTTGCAGCTTTTCGAGCTCGCTCTTGATCTTCTTTTCGATGTGGGAAGCGATGCGTTTCAGTTGGCGGTCATGCTGCAACATCTCCCGCGAGATGTTCAACGAGAGGTCGGCCGAATCGACAAGACCCTTCACGAAACGGAAATGGTCGGGGACGAGGGGCTCGTTCTTCTCTTCGATCATGACGCCTTTGGAATAGAGCTTGAGACCTTTTTCGTATTTTTCGCTGTAGAAGTCGAACGGGGGCTTCTTCGGGATGAAGAGCAGGGCGGTGTAGGTGAGCAGTCCTTCGACGGAGGTGTGGACCGTGTGCAAGGGATCCTCGAAATCGTTGAACTCGCGCTTGTAGAAGTCGTCGAGTTCCTTTTTCTCGATTTCGCTCTTTTGTCGCTTCCAGATGGGGATCATGGAGTTCAAGGTCTCCGTCTCGGTGTAGGTGGTCGGCTCTTCCTTGTCGTCTTCTTGCTTCTCTTTTTCGACTTCCATGCGGATGGGATGACGGATGTAGTCGCTGTATTTCTTGATGAGCGAACGGATGGTGTTCTCTTCTAGATACTCGGAGTAGTTCTCCTCGTTCTCCTCGTCGTCCTCGCGGAGATGGAGTGTGATCTCGGTGCCGATATCCTCTTTCTCCGTCTCGGCGATGGTGTAGGTCGCCTTGCCGGCGCTCTTCCATTCATAGGCCTTCTCATCATAGGGGGAACGGGTTCTCACGACGACCTCTTGCGCCACCATGAAGGCGCTGTAGAAGCCGACACCGAACTGACCGATGATGTCGAGGTCCTTCTTTTCGAGTTTTTCGAAGAAGGTCTTGGAGCCGCTTTCGGCGATGGTGCCGAGTTCGCTCACGAGTTCTTTCTCCGTCATGCCGATGCCGTTGTCCTTCACGGTCAGGCTGCGGTTGTTTTTATCCCGCTCGATGAAGATTTCGTAATCTTCGACGCCCGGGACTTTTTCATCGGTTAGCGAAAGATGATGACGCTTGTCGATGGCGTCACTCGCGTTCGAGATGAGCTCGCGCAAAAAGATCTCCTTGTGGGTGTAGATGGCGTTAACCATGAGGTCGAGAAGTTTTTTCGACTGCGTCTTGAATTGTTTCGTCTTTGCCATGATGATCCCTCCAATCCAATATGATTTTAGGGATTCAACCACTTCTTGTCAAGCGGAAGCGGGGACACCCCCGAAAAAAAGCCCGCACGGGGCGGGCTTCAAGGTCGTCATCCGGTGAAGAGACTCTTGACGGCTTCATAATCGGGATGATCGGTCATCTCGGCGACATACTCGCGGTGGATGATCTTCCGCTCGGCGTCGAGCACGAAGACGCTGCGCGCCTGTAAACGGAGTTCCTCGATCAAGGTGCCGTAGTTCATGGCGAAATCGAGGTCGCGATGATCGGAGAGGATCGTGATCCGCTCGAGACCTTCGGCTTCACAATAGCGCTTGTGGGCGAAGGGGAGGTCGTTCGACACGGTGATGACGCGCACGTCGTCCCGGCCTTCGAGTTCACGGTTGAACATCTTCGTCTGATAGTCGCAAAGCCCCGTGTCGATCGAGGGCACGGCGCTTATGACGATATAAGGCTCGTCAAAATCGGCCAAACGCACCTCTTGCATGTCCCGATCAAGCGCTTTGAAGTCCGGGGCGGCATCGCCGATCTCTTTCGTCTTGCCGAGCAGTGTCACTTCTTTACCGTTGAAATGTCTTTGCAAGGGGAATCCCTCCTTTTCGACTACCTCCATTGTAACATGGTGGCCACCACACCGGGCGGCACACGCTCACAAAAAAAGGTGCGGCGGGCCGCACCTTTGCTCAATCCTCCGCGTGACGGCGGATGAGTTCTTCCCGGATGTTCCAGAGCTTCTCGGAGAGGTCGACGTAGTACTGGTGGGGATAGTCGAACCGTTTGACCTCTTCCCAGAGGGAGTCCATCTCTTTTTGACAATACTCTTTGATGGCGGTGATGTCGGGAAGCTCATAGACTCGTTTGCCGTTTTTGAAGATGGGCTGAAGGAGACTCTTCACCGAATAGTCGGTGAAAGTCGTCTTCTTCCAAGTGTGGACGGGATCGAATATCGTGAGGGGTTTCTTGGTGTCGATGGTCTCGTCATGCACCGTCAAGAGGTCGGCGGCGGCGGAACCTTGTTCGTCATAGATTCGATAGAGCTTCTTGAAATGCGGGATGGTGATCTTGTCGGGGTTGTCGCTGATTTTGATCTTGGGGACGATGGCGCCTTCTTCTTCGGTGGCCACGAGTTTGTAGACGCCGCCGAAGACGGGGTCGCTCTTCGCGGTGATGAGTCGCTCGCCCACCCCGAAGATGTCGATGGGGGCCCCTTGGGTCAAGAGGGCGCGGATGATGTATTCGTCCAAGGCGTTGCTGGCGACGATCCGGCAGTTCTCCAAGCCGGCTTCGTCCAACATGTTCCTCGCCTTCTTGGAAAGATACGTCAAATCTCCCGAGTCGATCCGGATGGCGTAGTTCTTCACCCCTTTGGGAACGAGGACCTCCTTGATGGCGCGGATGGCGTTGGGGATGCCGCTTTTCAAGGTGTCATAGGTGTCGACCAAGAACGTGCACATGTCGGGATAGAGTTCGGCATAGTGTTTGAAAGCCGCATATTCGTCCTCGAACATCTGGACCCAGGAATGGGCCATCGTGCCGGCGGCGGGGATGCCGTAGAGCCTGTCCGAGAGCGTGTTCGAGGTCGTGTCGGCCCCGCCGATGTAGGCGGCGCGGGCGCCGAGGTTCGCGCTCGAGACACCGTGCGCCCGCCTCGCACCCATCTCGATGAGGATCCGGTTTTTCCCCGCGGCGTGCTTGACGCGGGAGGCCTTCGTGGCGATGCGGGATTGATGGTTCACCGCCAAAAGGAGATAGGTCTCGATGAGTTGGGCCTCGACGGCGGTGGCGCGGATGGTCAAAAGCGGCTCGCGGGGGAAGACGACGGTCCCTTCGGGGACGGCATGGACATCGCCCGTGAACCGGAAATCGGCAAGATAGGCAAGAAAGTCTTCGGAAAAGATGCCGCGGGAGCGGAGATAGTCGATGTCCGCTTCGCTGAACGAGAGATTCTCCAAAAAATCCACGACACTTTCGAGACCGGCCATGATCGCATAGCCGCCGTTGTCGGGGATGTCGCGGAAAAAGAGGTCGAAATAGACCGTCCGATCACGGTGGTCGCTTTCGAAATACCCGTTCGCCATCGTGAATTCGTAAAAATCGATGAGCATGCTGTAGTCGGTTTTTTTCATGGTGTCACCCTTTGTTTCGGATTTGGACGTGGAGGCCTGCCATGACGGCGAGGGCCTTCTCGTGGATGTCGTCGTCGAACGAGGCCGTGGCTTTGGAATCGATAGAGATCTTGGCGTCGGGAAGCGCCGCCTTGGCGATGACGGCGTTGGCGAGAACGCAGATGTTCGACACGAGCCCGCACAATTCGATCTCTTCGTAGTCTTGATGTTCGAGATGGTTGCCGAGGGCGAGCGAGGGGAAGGTCGTCTTCTCGAACACCCTTTCGTCGGCCTTTCTCACCGCGAGGATGTCGGGGTGGAGTTCATGGCCTTTCGTGCCCTTGACGCAATGTTCGACGGGAAGGTTCTTCCCTTCTTCGGTTTCGAGATAGTCCTCGTCATGGGTGTCGAGGGTGTAGATGACATCGTGGCCTTCTTTTTGATGGGCCAGAATCTTCTCCCGCACCACGGGGACGATCTCTTCCGCCTTGGGAAACCCCAAGGCTCCGTCGATGAAATCGTTTTGCATGTCGACGACAAGCAGACATTTTTTCGACATGTCCATACCTCCTCGAGAATGTTTGTCAATCGTCATCTTCATATTTATTCAGTTCTTTTTCGCTCGGCCAGAGCGTGTTCGCGATCGGAATCAAAAGAAAGACGAGCCAACCCGGATGAGCCATGTCGAAGCCCAGCGCGAGAACGAGAAAGATGATGACGGCGATGAGGGTGAAATATTCCCGGATGTGCTTAAAGGGACGTTCCGCGACGAGGATGGTCGAAAGCGGAATCAAGAGGAAAATGACGACACTGACCGCCCAGCGGCCGGTCGTGAACCCTATGAGAAGATACAAGAATACACAGATCATCGGTGTGGCTTCTTTCAGACGTCTGTTCATTCGGTCTCCTTTCCTTGTGCGGGGAAGGATTGCCGCGAGGCTCCCGCGTGAATATTCTAACACAGAATCGCTTGCGGGTCTTGTGTCCTTCGAGCGGAAACGCGATTTCGACGTATGATGTTTGAATTTTGTCCTTTTTTCGGCTACACTTTTCGTAGAAAGACATTCACGAGGTGAAACCATGAAGACCATCCTGAACGATTCCAAAGACCCCCGTTTCAATCTCGCCCTCGAAGAGTACGTGTTGAAACACTTGGGCGCGAAAGAGGATTTCGTCCTCCTTTGGCAAAATGAAAACAGCGTCATCATCGGCAGGAACCAAAACACC
>PUKL01000056.1 GCA_003552275.1 Mollicutes bacterium | reverse complement strand
TTATAGCGCAAAAAGGGGCGTTCTTTCAATCGTTTTTGCCCGTTATGACACTACGAGCCCTTTCAAGGCCCCTCTTCTTTCAGCGTGCCCACATAATCCCCGCCGCCTCGCTTTGAGACGACGAAGGGGCGGACCTCCTCCCCGAGGCGCAGGTCTCTTCCGATGTCTTTGTCATAGACGAAAATCCTCTGCCCTTGCGGCGTGAAGAGAAAAACACCTTCCGCGTCGTGGTAGACGACATAAGCCGTCACCCGACTGTCGGGCTCCAAGATACCTTGCACGGGGAAGACTTTTTGCAGTTGGAATAGGCCCACGGGTTTCGCCGTCATCTGGTTTTTCGAGCGTTTGAGGCGACAGACGAGCTTGTCGCCGGGTGCGGGCCATTCGCTTTTCAAGGGCGGCAGGTCGTCCAAGGACACGAGCATGTCCTTGGTCAGACCGATATCGACAAAGACCCCGAGATTGTCGCGACGGCCCACGACTTCGACGAAGCCGGCCCGTTCGACATCGATTCGGGGTACTTTGAGCGCGGCCGCGAGACCCTTCTTGTGATTGTAATAGACGAACGCCTCCACCAGGTCGCCCGCTTCGTGGCTTCCTTCCACATCGGCGAGGGGTACTTGGATTTCCACTTCCGGGTGCTTGATGAGAAGGTTTTTCCTCAACGGACCGACCACCTCGAAGGTGTTCATCCTCCCGATTCGCAATTCATCCATACTAACACCTCGAGACGATTATACCAGAGCTCGCCGGATTCTTCATACGAAAGGCGTCACCTATTTTCCAACGGATATTGCTTTTTGCATCACGATTTGATAGAATGGTTTTGCTTGTCATGGAGGTGAGAGAATGGCGAACATCAAGCAACAGAAGAAACGCGCCCGGCAGGATGCGAAACGTCGCATGCAGAACCGGATGTTCAAAAGCGGCATGAGGACAGCGGTCAAGAATGTCGAAAAGGCCGTGACCGAAGGTGACCGGGCCAAGGCGGAAGCCGCCCTCGCAGTCGCGCACAAAAAGCTCGACAAGGCCATGGTGAAGGGCATCCGCCACAAGAACTACGTTGCCCGGCAGAAAGCCCAACTACAAAGAAAAGTCAATGAGATGTAAGAAAAAGTCTATCCTCCGGGAATAGACTTTTTTTATTGTGTCATATTGTCTTTTCTTCAAGTGTCTTATGTGCTCAGGATGAACAGCTCAAGCGCCGTCTTCTTGTCCAACCGGCCGCTCTTGATGGAAAAATCGAGGTGTTCGAGGTGTTCGAGGTGTTTCTCGATCATCTCTTTCGAGGCTGTTTTCGCATTCTCGACCATGAAATAGGCCCGGCCGCTCTTGACACCGAAGTGTTGCTGGATGTCGCTTTGGGAGTATCCCTGTTCGAGGAGCGTCTTCACTTCCAGCATCTCCCGGAACTTGGCGACGACAATGCCCAGAATGCGCAAGGGGTCCTCGCTGTAGAGGATGAGGTCGTGATAGACCTCGAGCGCCCGCTTGTGGTCCTTTCCCAGAAGGGCGTTCGTGATCTCGTAGACATTGTCCTCGATGTTTTTTGTGATGACTTTCTCGATCGTCTTGACATCGATGGTCTCCATGTCGGTCGCATACAACAATAGCTTCTTCAATTCCAGATAGGCCATCTCCGTGCTGGTGCCGATGCGTTTCATGAGCTCCTTGAGCGCATCCGTCTCGATATGCAGGCCCTGGTTGGCAAGCTGTCTTTTGACCCAGCTTGTGAGGTCCTGCGAGCTCTTCAGGCGACACTCCACGACCTTGGCCCGCCCCTTCAACATCTTCACCGCCTTCAGTTTCCCGTTCAAGGAAGCGTGGGGGACGGTCACGATGAAGAGGGTCTCCTCCGGGGGATGTTCGAGATATTCGACCAGCCGGGCGGGGTCTTGGTCCGGCTCGTTCTTCCCTTTCTTCTTCGGGCTCAAAAAGAGGGCGTTCTTCGCGACGACCGCCTTCTTCTCGCTCATGAAGGGGATGGTCATGGCATCGTTGACCGCCTCGTCGATATCGACCTCTTCGCAATCGTAGGTCGTGACGTTGAACTCGTCGATGTCGTGTTGCCGGATGAGCTGGTTGATGCGGCTTTTGATGTGGAAGACATCCTCGCCGTAAAAGAGCCAGACATTCTCTGCCATCGGATTCACCTCAGTGCCATTATAGCACAGCATCACTGTTTCCGCGCCCCCTCTTCGACAAAGTGTCGCGAGATTTTCTTCAATGCGTCGTCTGTCTCCAGCGGATGCCGAAGAAATAGCGGAAACGGATGCTGCCTTCTATATCCACCCGATGGATGTCCATGTCCAGCGAGTGCAACCGTTCGAGGACATCGGCGGCGGGGAAGCCGAAACGGTTGTCGCGATGGGCCGGTATCAAGGCCTCGGACGCACCGACGGCTTCGAGGAAGGCTTCACTCGAAGAGGTCGCGGAACCGTGATGGGGCACCTTCAGGATGTCGGCCGCAAGGTAGTAATGTTCGATGATGGTCTTCTCGCGGGGGCCTTCGATGTCGCCGGTGAAAAGATAGACCTCGTCGGCCACGAGCAGTCGCATGACGAGCGAGCGGTCGTTTTCGCCGGTGTGTTCGACTTCCAAGGGATAGATGAAAAAGACGATGCCGCCGCAGAAGATGTTTTCATCCTCGAAAGTCTCCTGGTTCCGGTTCGTGATCGTCTCTTCGATCCGGAAATGGGCGGCGACGTCGGGATAGGCGCCGTAATGGTCGGCGTGTTCGTGGGTGATGATCACATAGTCGAGCCGACGGAGATTCATCCGCCTGAGGGCGTTCACGAGCGAGAGGTTCTCGTCGGGGAGGCCCGTATCGATGAGGATGTTGCAGCGGTTGAAGGCGTCACGGACGAGGAAGGCGTCCCCGTGCACGGAAAACATCGTGACCTCCGCATAGGGTGTGAAAGAAGGCGAAAAGAACACCAAAGTCAAAAAGAGTGATAGACATCCCGCCCGCAAGATCCTACCCCGCCTTTCCAACAACCCCTTCTGCAAGAGCCAAAAGAGCGCATAATACGCAAACACCGCGATACCGGCGGGGATATGGAGGGGGACCATCAGACGAGCGTGACTGTGAAAGAAGACGATCGAGGCTTCGAAAGCGGTCACGACATAGGCAAACACCGGTTCAAGAAAGGGCGCGAGAAACACGATGTAACTCCCCGGCAACAACATCACCGTCAAGAACCAGACATAGACGATGTTCAAGGGGATGCTCGTGAGATTCACCTCGTAGCGCATGGCGAGAATGACCGGCAACGTCGTGGCGAAAGCCGTAAAAGACACCAACAGTCCCTGGATGAAAAGGGGTCTCCCCCGGAAGAGGGGCCCCGACATGACGAGAGAGAGACTGACGGCGAAAGTGAGGATGAAGCCCGTGTGACGGATCTGGAAAGGATTGACCAAGAGGATGGCCGCCCCGATCACACAAAGGATGTCGAGTATCGAGAAACCGAGCCGGAAACGACGGTTGATGACGACAAGAATCGCCGCCGTGCCGGCCCGGACGACCGACGGGGGGAAAGCCGTCAAGAACATGAAGACGAGAAGAAAGACGACCAGCGTCGCATCCGCGACACCCTCGCCGGCGAAGAGCTTCTTCACCCCTTTATGGAAAACGAGGGCGAGAAACGAGACATGCAATCCGCTCACCGCGAAAAGATGCATGACCCCCAAAGCCGCCACCATCTCCGTGAACGCCTCAGTAAATGCCTGCCGGTCCGCCAACACGAACGTCGCCACATAGGCCCTCGTCTCCTTGGGGAAATGTTCTTCCAGATAGGTGGAGACGACACCCCGCAGACGATGGGGATTCAAGGGGGCGCACGCGGCCCTGAGCGAATCGGCGTGGATGATGCCGACGATCCCTTCGGCCCGCAAGTGGGAAGCGTAATCGAACCCCCCGAAAAAATCGGGTCCTTGCGGGAACTCCGCCTTGCCTTCGACAAGGAGGCCTTCACCGACCCGAAATGAACCGACATTCTCATGATAGACGAGAAAATCCCCCGTATTGCTCTGAAGCCGCAGACGGGGAAACTCCCGTTCTTGTTCGATGCGGGTGATGATGCCGGTATGCATGTCTTTTTCGTTCAAAGGCGATAACGGCAAAAACAGCCTGGGCACCGTGAGCGCCACCAACGTGACAGCCAACAAGAACACCGCCCGGTCATAAAGAAAAAGCCGTACGAGAAGAAGGCCGGTCACCACGAGAAGGAAAGGGTGTTCGACGGCAAAAAGCGCCGTCGCCAAGGGGAAGGCCCAAAGATGCCCCGTATGCCTAAAGCGTGATGAGACCTTCAAGATCATCGAAAGTCGCCTCGCCGATCCCTCTCACATCCATGAGGTCCTCCAACCGCTCGAAAGGACCTTCGGCTTCCCGATGGGCGATGATGTTCTCCGCCGTGGCCGGTCCGATGTTGGGAAGACTCATGAGCTCATCCTTGGAGGCGGTGTTGATGGAGACGAGACCGTTCTCTTCTTTTGGCTCTTCAGGACCATCCGATTCATCCGCTGTCCGCTTCGGAAACGAATAGGCGCTACCGTCGCTGACCATGGCCGCCAAGTTGATGTCGGCGGTGTCGGCGTCCTCCTCGAGCCCGCCGGCCCGGGCGACGACCTCATAGAGTCTGGTCCCTTTTTCGACCTTGTAGACGCCGGGAAGACGGACGGCGCCTTTGACCTCCACATAGATGTGGGCCGGCGCATCGGTGGGCTCGTCGGCCTCGCGGGGAAAAGGGTCCTTCGCCTCCGGGCTCTGCACGTTGAGATTCGTCCAGACCACGACCAGGACGAAGGCGACGACACATACCACGCCCGTGACGATTGCCGTGCGCTCCTTCATGAAAACACTCCCTTCACCCGATGATAGGGGGAAGGGAGTCTTATTTCTTTTTCAGCGTTTCTTCTCTTTGTGTTCCACCACCGGGATGTCGTGCCACATCCGTTCGATGTTGTAGTAGGCGCGTTCCTCTTTGGTGAAGATGTTCACGACCACATCATCCCAGTCGGCAAGGACCCACCTGGCTCCGTCGGCCCCTTCGAAGCGAAGTGTCTCGCCGCCGTGTTTGTTCGCCGCCTCCTTGAGTCTGCTCAAGGCCGCCTTGAGTTGGCGGGGATTGTTGGCGGAAGAGAGGACGACATGGTCGAAGAAGGGTGAATGGCCCCGCATGTCGTAGACGACGATGTCCGTGAGCTTGATGTCTTCGAGTGTCGCGAGTACGATGTCGAGTTTATCCATGGCATGCTCCTTTGGGCGCATAGTAGTCTCGGGCGGCGTAGGCCGTTTCCGGGACGTGACCGCCTTCCTTTTCGAAATGGCGGATGGAATGGTCGATGGCCGTGAAGACGGCCTTGTCGATGTCGTTGAAAGCGATGGTGCGCACCTCTTTCGATATCGGGTAGGGACGATTCGGTTCGATGTAGTCGGCGAGGAAGAGGACTTTTTCCAGCGGTGTCATCCGCGGGCGACCGATCGTGTGGCTGCCGATGGCTCGCAGGGTCTCGGCATCGTCGATGCCGTAGAACTTCCGCACATAGGCCGCCGCGCTCAAGGCATGATAGAGCGGAGGTGTCAAATCGGCGAGCGCCTCTTCGGGATAGTATTCTTTGATCAAAGCCTTGTGGGCCTTCACGGAGATGTTCTTCGTGATGTCGTGCAGATAGGCGGCGACAAGCGTCTTGCGGCGGTCGAGCTTCAGTTTCCGGGCCAAAAGCAGCGCCGTCGCGACGACACCTTTGACATGGGCGAGTCGTCCTTCATCATCCGCGAAGGTCTCTTCCACATCGCGGCGGATCTTCTCGAGCATCAGATGATCGCCTCCCTCTGATAGGGTTGTAAGCCTTTCGGGGTGAAGACGCGCAAGACGCCCGCCCCTTTCACGGTGACGAAACCGAGTCCGGCGAAGACGATGTCCGTCTTCTCCTCTTCTCGGAAGGTGAAATGATGGGCCGTCAAAGGCGGGAGTTCTTCTTCCGCGGCGGGCGGAAAAAGGAGCTCCCCCTTGTGGGTTTCGTAGAAATGGTCGGCGTTGAGGAGTTTCGTCCGATGCAATGTCACATCGGCAGCGACATAGACGACGAAGGAAGAGGGGAGACCCTTCACGAAATCGATGCGGGCCAACGCCCCCAGAAACAGTGTCTGTTCCGTGTCCAATTGATAGACCTTCGGCTTGATCTCCTTCTTCGGCTGCACCGCTTGCAAGGATTTCGCCGAAAGCAGGTTGTAGAGATGGTTCTTCTTGAAGAGACCCGGCGTGTCGACGAGAGCGAGGTCTTCGAAAGGGATGCGGATCACACCTTGCGTGGTGCCGGGCGCGAAGGATGTCGTGATGGTCCCCTTCTCATCCACAAGCGTGTGGATCATGCGGTTCAAGAGGGTGGATTTGCCCGCGTTCGTCGCGCCGACAAAATAGATGTCCCTTCCTTCGGCCTTCGCGGCGAGAACATCGATGAGTTCGTCGATGCCCCACCCTTTCGTCGCGCTCACAAGCTCGACGGCGAGGGGCCGGAAGCCGTTTTGCGTCAGAATGGTGTTCAAACGATGTTTGAGGGTTTCATCCTTGACACTCTTGGGCAGGATGTCGCGTTTGTTCGCGACGACGACAAGGTCCTTGTCTTGCAGGATTCTCGTCAGGGCCGGGATGAGGGAGCCTTCGACATCGAAGAGATCGACGACCTTGACGAAGAGGGCGTCGGTGTCGATCGCTTGGAGCATGGCTTGATAATCCTCGGCCGTGAGGCTCGTCGGCGTCACTTCCCCATAATGCCGCAAACGGAAACAACGCCGGCAATAGGGTGCTTCCTCTCCTTCTTCGAGAGGTTTCGGCGTGTAATAGGGACGGGTCTCGTCGGTGTTTTGCAAAATGCCGCCGCAGCCTTTGCAGGGGATCTTCTTCATCGTTTCACCCGGCGCTCGAGACCGAGGGCCGCAAATCTTTCGGGCGCCTTCTTCTTGATCCTTTGCAACATCTTGTGTTCGATGAGACGGTTGAAGCCCGTGTACCAGCGTTCGGTCTCCCGCCGCAACGGCTGCACAAGCAGGACCGAGATCCCGAAGCGCTTGGCGCCGTAGACATCGGTCATCACCTGGTCGCCGAGGACCAACACTTCCTCTTTTTCCCAGGGTCTTTCGAGTTTGTTCAAGGAGCGTTTGAAGCCCGAACGCAGAGGCTTTTTCGCGCGAAAGACCGCCGGAAGGCCGACCGAACGGGCGAAAGGTTCGATCCGGAAACGGTTGTTGTTGGAGATGAGGACGATCGTGAATCCGATCGTCTGCAATCTATGCAAGAGGGCGCGGGTCTTTTCGCCGGGAAGGTCCTCTTCATAGGTCACAAGGGTGTTGTCGATGTCGAGCAGGAGGATTCTCAGACCCTGCGCATAAAGGCCCTCGAAATCGACGGCGTAGATGTCCGGTTCGTGAAAATCGGGGATGCACTTCTTCCAGTCGATGAAATATTGGATCATGGCGGCCTCCTTGCGTCACAGCCACATTATACTAAAGCGCGGACGGTTTGTCATGTCTCCTGTAGAGGAAGGAATCATGGACCCGTTTGAGTTCGGCGTGTTTCTTCCTCTCCCCCGGGAAGTATCTTTCGAGGGTGGCATGGAAGGCCCGTGAATGGTCTTGATGGAAGTGATGGGTGATCTCATGGCTGACGATGAGGCGGAGGAAGGCGGGCGGATAATGCACGAGACAGAGATTCAAGGAGATGCGCGGCGGATTCTTCCGGTAACTGCCCAATGTCTGTTTCATGTAGCGACAGGAAAAGCGAAAGGGGACGGCGGCGACTTCGGGAAAGCGTTCCGCCAACTCTTCTTTCGCCTTCTCCGCCTCCGCGAGCAGTTGCCTCCGGAAAAAATCATGCAACGCCTTCGCGCCCTGAGTCGGTTCCGCGGGGACGAGCAGGCGGGCGCCTTCCTCGTCGTAAGCGACGGAGGCTCCCGCGGGAAGACATCGACAAACGGGCGTGTCCCGGCCGAACACGGGAATCGTCCGCGCTTCTTCGAGACGTTTCCTCGGATCCATATAGACCGGGAGCCCTTCCACCTCGTCGACCCCTTCCCGCAACACTTGCCTGATGAGGGTGAACGGGGTGTTTTTCGGGGCGCTGACGTTCAAAGACCCGTCAGCCAGAGCTCTGACATAGATCCTCTTTTGCCGCTTGCGCCGGGTGATGCGGACGAGACGGTCTTCACCCGCGAGGGTCACGGTGACCGCCTTCATACGGCGCGTATCACCACGGCGAGAGCGCGGGCGGCCGCATTTGCGGCTTTTTCTATCCGCTCGGCGCTCTCTTCGAGCTGGTCTTTTGCTTCGAGACAATCGGATATCGCCCGGACGATGAGGAAGGGGCGGCGGGCGAGCGCCGCCACCTGGGCGATGGCCGCGCTTTCCATGTCGCATGCGGCGATCCGGTTTTCTTTTTCGAAATGTCGCAAGGGGGCGCGTTCCCGCATGAACGTGTCGCCGCTCGCGATGAGGCCGCCGTCAAAAGGGATGTCGGCCTCTTGCAGGGCTTTTGCGGCTTTTGCGCGGAAGGACGTGTCAACGGGGAAGACGACGTCGTGCCCGGGAATCTCGCCCGGGGCGTAGCCGTAAGCGGTTATGTCGACATCGTGCTGGAGTGCGCCTTCGGGGAGCACGACCCGGAAAAGGTCGCTTTCAACTCCGCCGGCGATGCCGGTGCTGATGATGATGTCGGGTTGCTTCCTCTCGATGAAGAGTGCGGCCGTACGGGCGGCATGCACCTTGCCGATGCCGCTTTTCAGCGCGAGCACCTCGTTGCCTTGTATCGAGCCCGTGAAGATGTTTCCTTGGAGGAAGGGCTCCTCCCGGACGTCCTCAAGGGTCGCGAGGAACGCCTCGAGCTCTTCATCCATGGCCAATAGCACACCGATTCTCATGAACGATCCCTCCTAATGAATGAAAAAAGAATGGCTGACCATTCTCATTTCACGTCCAGAATCTCGATTTCCGTCTCTTTGTTCACGGCGGTCTTCGCCCGGACCTTGTCACCCTTTTTGGCGCCGATGACGGCCTTGCCGATCGGCGACTCGTTGGAAATCTTCTTGTCGAAGGGGTCGGCCTCGAGCGAACCGACGATATTGTAATCCTCGGGCTCTTGAGCGTTGATCTTCAAGGTGACGGTCTTGCCGATGCTCACCCGGTTGTTGGAGCGGTCGTCCGTGATGAGTTCGGCGTGTTTCAGAATGTTCTCGATCTCCTTGATGCGGTTCTCGATGCGGGCCTGGTCGGCACGGGCGGTGTCATAATCGGCATTCTCGCTCAAGTCGCCTTGCGAGCGGGCTTCCCGGAGTGCCTCGAGCACGCGGTCCCTTTCAACTGTCTTCAGCTTCTCGAGTTCGGCTTTCAGTTTGTCGATCCCTTTCTGGGTGAGCTTGTGAGAATTGTTTTCCATGGGTGTGCCTCCTTGGTCTTTGGGGGACCGTCAGCATCGCTTCTCATGCGACCACGGCGTGGTTGGGAAGCTATGCCCCGGTCGTGCTTAGTCTCTTTGCGCATGTATATAAATAAGAGCACCCCCGGCCGGCAGAAGGGCTGCGCGGACAAGAGGGCCTACTTGCGAACACATTCTACCATAAAGCTCGCGTTCCGCCAAGTGTATTCGCGAAATATTCCCCCATATCTTCATACACGTCGCAGAAGGTCGTACCGCGTCACCTTGTGCGGCGTCCGCAGACGCACCTTTTCACGCGGATGCCGGGCCGTCCGGAGCGAATGCTCCTCCTCGTCGGACAACGCTGCCGCCCGGAAAGGAGGTGTCGGCCCCGCCGGCGTGAGTATCTCGAACGTCTCTTGGGCGGAGAAACGGTTCCTGACATCGATCAGAGCTTCTTGCCGGCTTTCGTCGTAGGACTCGACAATGCCCAAGAAGACTTTGTTCACGGGTTCGCTGCGCAGATCATAGAGCTGTTCGGTCTCGTCGGGGAACCCCGCGAGGAAGCCTCGGCCCGTCGGACGGTTCTCGGCCTTGACGATCTCTTCTTCCAAGGCCGCAAAATCGATGGTGTCGCCGCGGAGGTGACCGTCGATGAGGCGACGATAGACATTCACGACCGTGGCGATGTAGTGGATGCTCTTCATGCGACCCTCGATCTTCAATGCATCGATGCCCATGTCGAGGAGTCTCGGGACCGCTCTGACGGCGGCGAGGTCTTTGGACCCCATCGAGAAGGGTGTCTTCATATCCAACTTCTCTCCTCGCTCGTGAAGGTCGTAGTTCCATCGGCACGAATGCGCGCAACCGCCCCGGTTCGCATCACGAAGGGTCATGTTGTTCGAGAGGGTGCATCGCCCCGAGTAGGAAGCGCACATCCCTCCGTGGATGAAGACCTCCAGTTCGGATTCCGTCGCCGAACGGAGTCTTTCGAGTTCGTCTATGGTGAGTTCGCGGGCGAGAATGGTCCGTTCGGCCCCGTGTTCGCTCCAGAAACGGACGGCTTCACTGTTCGTCGTCGATTGTTGGGTGGAGATGTGAAAGGGAAGGGAAGTGTGTCTTTTCACCAAGGAGGCTGCACCGGTCGACGCCACGATCAACGCGTCGACGCCGATCCGCTCGAGTTTTTTCAGATATTCGGGCAGTCCCTCTGCGTCTTCCGGATGGAAGAAGGCGTTCACGGCCACATAGACCTTCCGGCCCGCCCGATGCGCGAAACGGACACCCGCTTCGATATCTTCCAGGGTGAAGTTCGAGGCCCGGGCGCGCAGCGAATATTCCGTACCGCCGAGATACACGGCATCCGCACCGTAATGCAAAGCGATCTTCAATTTGGTGAGATCCCCCGCCGGGGCGAGAAGTTCCACGCGTCTCATCGGTTTCGCCCCTCCACTTCCTTGGCGAAAGTCTCTTTCCTATAGAAACCCTCGTCGTGATCGGCGTATTTTTCTTCGATACGCCCGTCGAGCTTTCCCGCCCGGACGGCGATGTAATCATCGACAATCTCCATAAGTCTCTTCTCATCATACATGTGTCCGTCGATGATGAAATGAGACAAGACGGGGTCCAGCCGCTCCCACACGGTGAAACTCTGCAAAGGTGCCGCCCGGAAGATATGGGTCCCGTGTGCGTCTTCATACACGGGATAGTATTCACTGCGCCCTTCCTCGCGCAACGTGTAGGCCTTCTCCGGCCCGACACCTCTTCGGCCGCTCTGCGTGTGGGCGAAATAACTCGAAAGGAGCCGCCGGCGCGAGTGGAACATGTTCAGATGACCATGGCCGACAAAAGCGAGCGGAAGCTTTGTCGCGGCGGCGATGCTCTCGATCGCCTTGATGGTGAGTTCCCTGCCGAGCACGACGGCCTTGATGCCTTGGTTCTCGAAAAAAAGGACATCCGCCGCGAATGTCGGGGCGGTCTCGGCGTGATAGACGAGCCTCGCAGATATCCCCGCCTGCCGTGCCAGCCGGAGGACGGCGAAATCGGAAAACAAGACGCCGGCGACGGGAAGAGACGCAATGCGGTCCACGAGGTCTTTGAGGGCGGGCAGGTCGGTTTCGTGGACGAAGCTGTTCAGATTCAACCAAAGCCGCTTGTCCGCGCTGTTCGTTTGCGCCGCCAGTTCCGTCAAAGTTTCGGGAGCGACACACCCTTCCATCCTCGCGGTGAAGCCTTCCACACCGACGATGACGCCGTCGATATCCTTCCGCAAGAGGACGGAGAGATTGTCAGGTGCGGTTTTCACGAGAATCTCCATCTGCATCCCCCTTCTTCACGGCGATACCGAGGCCGTCGTCGACAGCGAGGATTTCCGAATCGAAATCCTCGTGCGCGAGAAAATAACGGTTGAAGCGTTCAATCTTTTTGACCAACGGCTTCTGGCGTCGGTTCAATGCGGTCTCGTCCAGACCGCGGAAAAGGACGTTGTCGATGATGACGACCCCGCCCGGTCCGAGATACGGTGTGAAGCGATCGAAAAACGCTTTGTAGCGGCTTTTGGCCGCATCGATGAACAACATGTCGAAAGTGGCCCCGGCCGGGGGCGACCACCGGAGCGCTTCCGTCTCGACCAGGGTGATCCTCTCGGCGCAGGCGGAGGCGCTGATGAACTCACGCGCCTTGAGGGCCATCCGGGGATTGCGCTCCAAGGTCGTCACCCGTATCTCGGAAGAGACGGAGGCCAGCCTGATCGCACTGTATCCCACGGCCGTGCCGATCTCGAGAATGTTGCGCAGGCCGTGCTCACGGATGAGCCCTTCAATGTGGCGCACACTCTCATCGGCGATGATCGGGATGCCCTTCTTTTCGGCAAAGTCCCGCGCATCAAGCCAGGGAGCGCTTTCTTTCATTGTTTCTTCGCTTCTTCTTCCTTCGCGAAAGATTCGAGGACTTCCTCGATCATGTCCCATTCCGCATCGGTCTCGATGGGGCGCAGCCGGCCGCCGTCGTCATCCTCTTCGGTGTATTCAGCGGCGTAGACCTCATCGGAATCGTCGTCCATCTCCTTGTAGACGACATAATTCTTGCCGGTCTCGTCGGAGCGGAAGGTGAGCACGATCTCATAGTCATGTTCTTGTCCGGATTCATCGATGATGCGCAGGGTCTTGTCGTCCATCATTCATCTTCCTTTCTCGTTTTGTCAAGATAGGCTTGCAAAAGCACTACGGCCGCCTCTTCATCGAGATGCGAGCGGCGTTTCTTCCTGGATCGTTCGCTTTCCAACATGCGCTTTTTCGCATATACGGTCGTGAGACGCTCGTCTTCGAGGACGACGGGGACATCGAGAGTTTGTTCGAGTTCTTCTTTGAAGCGCTCCGTCGCTTCCGCCTGTCGGCCGCGACTGCCGTCCATGTTCAAAGGGAGACCGAGGACGACCAACCGGACGTTCTCGTTCTCGACGACTTTGCGGACATGGCTGAGGGCTTCTTCGGTCCGTCCTTTCGGAAAGGAGAGGTTCCCCGCGCCGCGGGCGAGCATGCCCTCCGCATCGCTCAGGGCGATCCCGAGCGAGGCGTCGCCGTAATCAAGCGCCAGGATCTTCACGGAGCTTCTCCTTCACGAACCGCAAGGTGTCGTCGAGCTTGTCGACGTCCTTCGCGCCGGCCTGGGCGAAGTCGGGATTGCCGCCGCCACCGCCGCCGGCGATTTTCGCGGCCTCGCGCACGAGATTGCCCGCATGGACGGCGCCGGGGGATTTGCAGATGAAGACGAGTTTGTCGCCGGTGTGGTTGGCGAGGAACACGACGCCTTCACCTATCTTTTCTGTCAGCCTGTCGGCCAGGGATTTCAACGTTTCCGTGTCCAGCCCTTCGGTCTTCAGGACGAGATTGCCCGCTTCGTCCTTTTGGTCGAGATATTCGTCGATGTCGGCCAGACGTCTCTTCTTCCTTTTCGTTTCGAACTCCTTCTCGAGCGCACGGACATTCCGTTGCATCTTCGCAAGGCGTTTGCGCAAGCGGATGACATCGTTGTAGCTACCTTCGAAACGGAATGCGCCGGGATCGTCGAAAGAGAGCTCGATGTCTTCCGCTTCGGCCTCTTCGAGAATGGCGGAGACCTTGTTCTCGAGGTGGTGGAGATTCTCCAAGAAGCCGGCCAGGAACTCGTCGACGGCATCCACCCTTTCACCGGCGAGGGCGATGATCCGATAGATGCCCGAGCCTTTGCTCTCGATGCTCACGATGGCGACACGGCCGATTTCCGAGGTCTTTTCGACGTGCGTCCCGCCGCAAAGGTCCAAGGTCTCGCCCATGTCGACCATGCGGACGGTGTCTTCGTACTTCTCGCCGAACTCGGCGATGGCGCCGCGATCGCGGGCTTCTTCGATGGTCCCCTCTTCGAAGCCGACTTCAATGTCTTCGGCGATTTTTTCGTTGACATGTTTTTCGAGTGCGAGCACGGTCTCGTCGGAAGGGAACTCGTGGTGGTTGAAATCGAACCGGAGATAGTCCGGACCGACAAGACTGCCGTGTTGGCCGATATGCTCACCCAACAATTTGCGAAGGCCGCTGTAGAGGAGGTGGGTGGCGGAATGATGGGCCATGGTCCTTCTTCTCGCCCGTTCGTCGACTTGGAGATGGACGGTTTCGCCCTCATGGAGGTCGTGTTCGCCGATGATGTGGAAATGTTGGCCGTTGGGGAGTCTTTGCACATCCTCGACCGAGAACGTCATACCGTTGCGGGTGATGGTGCCTTGATCGGCGAGTTGCCCTCCGCTCTCGGCATAGAAGGGGGTTTGGGCCGTGACGACTCCCTCGTCGAACGTCTTGATGATCGTGCTTTCGGTGGAAAGTGTCCGATAACCGATAAATTCGCTCTCCCCTTTGAAAGCGAGGAAATCGGCATTCTGCATGGACATCGAAGTGGTCTTCTCCCGGGCTTTGCGAGCCCGCTCCTTCTGCATGGCCATGTGGTCTTTGAACCCTTCTCTGTCCACGGTGACACCTTCGGCCTCGGCGTATTCTTCGGTGAGTTCGAGCGGGAAACCGTAGGTGTCGTAGAGTTTGAAGGCGTCGGCGCCCGCGATGACGCCGTCACCCTTTTCGATGAGCTCTTTGAGGATGTTATCGCCTTCTTTCAAAGTCTCGAGGAACTTCTCCTCTTCTTTTATGACCATCTTCTCGATGAACTCGCTGCTTTTTTCCAGGTTCGGATAGGCCTCTTTCATCATCGCGACGGTCTTTTGGGCGAGGTCGACGAGGAAAGGGCCTTCGATGCCCAGTTGCCTACCGTGTTTGACGGCGCGCCGGAGGAGTCTTCGCAAGACATAGCCTCTGCCTTCGTTGCCGAAGGTGGCGCCGTCACCGACGGCGAAGACCACGCTGCGGATGTGGTCGGCGATGATCTTGTGGCTTTTTTGGCCGTCATACGACACGCCGCTCTTGTCGGCGATCATGTCGATGAGCGGCATGAAGAGGTCGGTCTCGAAGTTCGTCTTCTTGTCTTGCAGGATGGCCGCCATCCGTTCGAGCCCCATGCCGGTGTCGATGTTCTTGTTGGGGAGTTCGGGATATTCTTCGCGCGAAAGCCCTTCTTTGGCGTTGAACTGCGAGAAGACGATATTCCATATCTCGACGAACCGGTCGTTGTCGATGTCTTTTTTGAGGAGATCGAGGTCATGTTCGCCGAAGGCGTCGCCGCGGTCGTAAAAAATCTCCGTGCACGGACCGGAAGGACCTTCGCCAATCTCCCAGTAGTTCTCTTCGGTCGCGATGATCCGTTCCGCGGGGATGCCGACCTCGATCCATTTTTGTCTCGAATCCTCGTCCGTGGGATAGATCGTCACATAGAGCCGGTCGGGATCCATGCCGTAGTATTGTTCGTCGGTGAGGATTTCATAGGCCCATTCGATGGCTTCGTCCCGGAAATAGTCGCCGATGGAGAAATTCCCGAGCATTTCGAAGAACGTGTGGTGCCGGGCCGTCTTGCCGACTTCTTCGATGTCGTTCGTACGGATACATTTCTGGATGTTTGCGAGGCGGGGGTTCTTCGGAATGCGGCTTCCGTCGAAATAGCCCTTGAGCGGGGCTATCCCGGCATTGATGAAGAGGAGTGTCGGGTCGTTCACGGGCACGAGCCCCGCACTCTCTTCGATCCTGTGTCCGCGTTCGGCGAAGAATCGCCTCCAGATCTTGCGGATTTCGTTTGCGTCGAGTTGTCTCATGTCTCATCACTCCAGTCGAACGGTTAATCAATAAAAAACGCCCTTAAAGAAACGATAAGGACGACAATCACCGTGGTACCACCTTAATTCCACAAGCGTGGCTCTCTCCATGATAACGCTCTTGAAGCGGACGGGGCGTCCGTCTCTCGGAAGTGGCTTCGGCGGGGGTCCGGTTTGTTCGCACCGACCACAAACTCTCTGTTTGCGGACCTTTTCCGCGTACTCTTCTTCGTCTTCGATTTAACCGTATTATACAGGATTGCCGCTCCTCTTGCAAGCATTTCAACCCTCTTCGCCCTCGGTCGGGAGAAAATCGTAGGGGCTCTTGGACGGGGTTTCGTCGCGAGCGGCGGGCGGCGTCCCCTCGAGGAAATCGTGAGGACTCGGTGATGTCGTCTTTTCTTCTTCGCCGCGTTCTTCCGAAAAGGCCGAAAGTGCTTTTTCGATCGCTTTCTCCCTCTTCAGCGACGGGCGGGCCAGTTTTTCGGCGAGCCGGGTCTTTCTGTTTTCTTCGAGTTCACGCACGGCCTCGAAAAGCAGGTTCACATGTCCGATCAGGACCAGCACCTCTTCGGCCCTGGTGATCGCCGTGTAGATCAGTTTCCGTTTCAAGAGGATGCGGTGGCTCTTGAAAAGCGGCAACACGACCAGTTTGTACTCGCTGCCTTGGGATTTGTGGATGCTCACGGCATAGGCGTGGGTGAGGTTTTCGAGATCGCCTTTGTCGTAGGCGACCTCCTTGTCGTCGAAACGGACGTGAAGGGTGTTTTCCTCGGAGTCGATGCCTTCGACCACCCCCTGGTCGCCGTTCATGATGCCGTCTTCGGGCTGGTTGGCCAGCTGCAGGACTTTGTCGCCGATGAGGAAACGACGGTCCCTGTGGGTGAGCTGTTTCACGGTGTTCTTGTTGTAGGTGGACTGCAGGAAGGCGTTCGTGCGGTCGATACCTGTCTCGCCTTTGTACATGGGGATGAGGATTTGGATGTCGCGTTGGAGGTCGAGACCTTGTTCGATAAAGTAGTCGATGACCTTCTTCAGGCGTTTATGAAAATTGTCGGGGCTCTCGGGGATGATGTAGCGGTCCGGAAAAGGCTTCTTCAATGTGGGCGGCAAGCTTCCCGTGCGTACATGGCTTGCGAGTTCGACGATTCTCGACTCCCGTGCCTGCCGATGGATCGTCCGCAATGTGACGGAAGGGACGCTGCCGCTCTCGATCAGGTCTTTGAGCACTTGTCCGGGACCGACCGAGGGGAGTTGGGCGTCGTCGCCCACGATGACGAGATGGCAATTGTCGGGGAGACTCTGGAAGAGCTGGCCGGCCAAAGTGATGTCGATCATCGAGGCTTCGTCGACGATGAAAAGCCTCCCTTCGCGGGGATGATGTCTGTCATGTTGGAATGTGCCGTCATAACCATAGCCCAAAAAGCGGTGGATGGTGCTCGCATAGAACCCCGTCGCTTCGTTCATCCTTTTGGCGGCGCGTCCCGTCGGAGCGATGAGATGGATCTCGCTTTCTTCATCATAACGGGCGGCCGAAAGTGCATGATATTTCGTGAAGGTGTGCACGATGCCCTTGATCACGGTCGTCTTGCCGGTGCCGGGGCCACCGGTCAAGACCATGACGGGGTGACGGAGAGCTTCGAGTATCGCCTCTTTTTGTTCGGGGGTGTAGGTGATGTCTTCTTCCTTCTCGAAATCCTCGAGATGGGCGCGCACTTTGTCCGTATCGACATCCTTCTCTTCTTTGAGGAGTTCTCCGACCGTTTCGACGATGTCCGTTTCCGCTTCGAGGACGGCCCTGGTCGTGACCAGTCCGCCGTCTTCGACGAAGCGACCGGCATCGATGAGTTCCCGCAAATGGTTCGCGATGGGCTCCTTGTCGATGGCGGCTTGGTCACGTGAAAGCCTTTTGCGGCAAATTTCGATGAAGGATTCTTCGTCGATATGGGTGTGGCCCGCACGGAGTACATGGACCATGAACTGATGCTCGATGAGGGCGCGGATGCGCCGGGGATCGGTCTTTTCCATGCCATAGCTCTCCGCGATCCGGTCGGCTCGTTCGAAGCCGATGCCTTCAATGTCGCGGATGAGCCGGTAGGGGTCATGTTCGACGATATCGGCGGACTCGTCGCCATAGACCTTGAGGATGCGTTCGATCATGCGATTGGTCACGCCTTTTTCGAGCAGCCGGATGCGGATCCCCTCGGTGGCCTTGTTGGTCCGCAAGTTTTGCGCGAGACTCACCTTGGCTTTTTTGGGGAGACGCTCGATATCGTCCAGTACGCGCTCGTCACGACTGATTTTTTGGATGGCGTCGTTCCCCAACGTTTCCACGATACGTCTCGCGCTCTTTTCGCCCACACCGGGGAAAAGAGCGCTCGAAAGATATTCTATCAACCCTTCGGCGCTCGCTTCTTTGAGACGCTCATAGCGTTCAAAGCGGAACTGGCTTCCATACTCGGGATGGTTTTCATAACGTCCGTGGAAGCGGATGTGTTCCCCTTTTTTCGGGTCGGGGAGATTCCCTTTCACCGTCTTCTCCTCGTCGACAACGGAAAAAAGCGTGTCGGTGGTGGAACTCTCCGTCACGGTGACTTTGGCGATGGTGAACCGGCTCTCTTCATCATAGAAGAAAATGGCCTTGATGGTACCTTCGAGATAGTCCATGTTCTCACCCGGAGCGAATGGATTCAGGAAAAGGGAGCCTCCTCAGGAGGACTCCCCGATGATTCTTTCGATCTCGTCGGGGTCTTTGGGTATCGATTCGCTCAGATTCAAAGCCCCTTTGTCCGTCACGAGGATGTTATCTTCGATGCGGACGCCGATGCCTTCCTCGGCGATGTAGAGACCGGGTTCGATCGTGAGCACCATGCCTTTGCGGAAAGGCTCGTTGATGAAACCGACATCATGTACGTCCAGCCCGAGGAAATGGCCGACGGTGTGATAGTAGTATTTTTCGATTCCTTCGTCGCCCTCGAGCAGTCCGAGCCCTTGTGCTTCTTTGGTGAGGCGCTCCTTGGCGAATGCGTTCAAATCCTTCCAGGTCATATCGGGGCGGACCTTCTTGATGGTCTCTTTTTGGACTCTGAGAACGGCTTCGTAGACCTCTCTTTGCCGTTTCGAATACTTTCCGGAGAGGGGGAAGGTGCGCGAGATGTCGGCGGCGTAGGATTCATGCAAAGCACCGAGGTCGAAGAGGATGAGGTCTTTCTTGTCCAGGGGGTCCTTGTTGTCGGTATAGTGGAGGACGGTGGCGTTCTTGCCGGAGGCGGCGATGGTGTCGAATGCCGTCCCCTCGCTTCCCGAGAGGGTTATCGCATGCAGGAAGTCGGCTTGGAGTTGATATTCGTGGGTCCTTCGCGAAAGGTTGGCGAGAATGTTCGAAAGACCTTTTCGGGTGTGGTGGATAGCCTGTTTGATCTTGTCGATCTCGGCTTCCGATTTGAACATCCTCAGATAAGCGGTGTGGCTGTTCAGATCCTTGATTTTCAACTCCGGATAGTTCCTGCGGATGTCTTTTGTCTTCTTGAGACTTTCCGGCGTGTCTTTCACACTCCTCGGAGCCAGATCGAGATAGAGTGTTTCCAACGGACCACCGATCGCACTCCGGCCGGAATGTTGCACGAGGGAGCCGAAAGTGCGTGCAAAACGATCGAGATAATGGATCTGCTCGAGCGGGATGCCCGAACGTTCATGGGCTTCTTCTTTGGTGAGACGGGCCCCTTCCCATTTGATCCTCCTCTCGGTGTTCTCCTCGATGAAAAGATAGGTCTTCTCTTCTTCGTCTCCCTTGGTCATGAGCAAGATCATGTTCTCTTCGGGGAGGTTGGTGAGATAGAGAAAATTCCTTTGCGGCGTGTAGTGATAACTCTGGTCGTTCGTCTTGTGCGGAGCGCTTCCGGAAAAAAGCAAAGCGGCGCTCTTTTTCTCCATTCTTTCGTAGAGACGTTTTCGGGCGCATATGGCGTGTTCTTTCATGCAATCACCTCACGCCAATTATAACAAACAATCCGGCAAAAGAAAACGGAGAAGAACATCCTCCACGGTGCAAAGCGGACTCTTCCGTCAAGGAGTCTGAAAGCGTTTAAATGGAAATTACGATGAGCGAACCGGTGATTTTTATGGTATCCTATGGTCGGAGATTGTACATGCGGGGGGATGGACTTGCCTCTTAGCGCGCCAATCATCAACTGGATGGAAACCGTGTTTCTCATCGTCGGCGGTCTCGGGATATTCCTCTATGGCATCCACAAGCTCGGAGACTCCTTGAAACTGCTCGCCGGCACCCGTTTGAAGAAGATGATCGAGAAAACGACGAGCACTCCGCTCAGAGGCATCCTCGTCGGTGCTTTGGTGACCGTCCTCCTGCAGACTTCGACGGGGACCACGGCATTGACCGTGAGCCTCGTCCGCGCCGGCCTCATGAGTTTCCCGCAAGCGCTCGGCATCATCCTCGGCGCGAACCTCGGGACCACTTCGACGAGTTTCCTCATCGGCTTGGAAATCCATCGTTACGCACTCCCCGTCATCGGATTGGGAAGTCTTTTCATACTGTTCGCCCCCTCCAAGCGTTTCAAACGCCTCGGGGGCGTTTTCCTTGGTTTCGGCATGATCTTCTACGGTCTCGACCTCATGGGCGGCACCCTCTCCTCGCTCACCGAACTCGAAGTCTTCCGGAACGTGTTGGAGAGTGTCGGCGACACACCCCTCTTGGGTGTCGTGACGGGAGCCTTGCTCACGGCACTCGTCCAGTCGAGTTCCGCCGTCATCGGTATCCTCCAGCAACTCTACACCACCGGGGCCATGCCTTTGATCGGTGCCGTCGCCATCGTCTTCGGCTCGAACATCGGTACGACCATCACGGCCATCATCGCTTCGCTCGGCGGCTCGACGGCGGCCAAACGGACGGCGGCGGCCCATGTCATGTTCAATGTGTTCGGGGCGGTGCTCTTCTTCATCCTCATCATACCCTACACCCGGTTCATCCTCCTCTTGCAGGATACCTTCTTCGACGGGCGACCCGCGGCCATGACGGTGAGTCTCGCCCATATCTTCTTCAATCTCGCCACCACCATCGTGATGTTCTGGCTAATCAAATACCTCGTGATGGCGAGCGAAAAAATCGTGCCCGCGAAGCCCGGGGACATCGTCGTCAACGTCGAGAGTCTGCAAGAGGGTCTCATCAAGAAATCCCCCGTCTTGGCACTCGAGAACGCCAAACGGGTGATCTCGACCATGGGTGACATCGTCGAAAGGATGTATGTGTCGGCGGCCGACTACTCCTTCGCGAACAACCGTCGCTATCTGGAGGAGGGACGGAGCCTCGAAGAACTCATCGACACCATCGATTTGAAAGTGCACGACTATCTGGTCCGGGTGTCCCGAAGCCACCTCGACGATGATGCCGCGAGCGAACAAGCGCGTTATGTGGACACCATCCGGGACTTTGAACGGATCGCCGACCATTGCCAGAACCTCTTCGACTTCTTCGAACATCGCCACGACAACAAACTCACCCTGAGCGACGAGGCCGAAGCGGAACTGGTGAAACTCTATGCTTTCGTCGGCGAGACGCTCAAGATGACCATCACGTCTTTCAAAAAAGATGACAAAGATTTGGCAGAAAAGATCATCACCCGTGAAGAAGCCATAGACGAAATGGTGCGACGCAACCGGCGTTCCCACGTCCAAAGATGCAACATCGGCGATACGGAATGCGATGACGAACTCTTCGTCGACATCCTCTCCAACATCGAACGGATCGGTGACCATTGCGAGAACATCGCGACGAACATTTTGCACGAGAACTACTACCGGCCCGAGGCCGTGACCCCCTGAACATCGAAAAAGCGGTTCCTTCGGGAACCGCTTTTATTATGGTCGGCGTCTGGTCAGATCTGCTCGGCGAGAATCTTCATGGTGCGGACCATCTGGGCGACGTAACCCATCTCGTTGTCGTACCAGGCGAGGACTTTGACGAGTTGCTTGCCGTCGACTTCGAGAACCTTCGTCATCTGGGCGTCGAAGATGCTGCCGGCTTCACTGCCGATCGAGTCGCTCGAGACGAGCGGGTCCTCGGTGTAGACGAGGGTCTCGTTGGCGGCGTTCTTGACGGCTTGGTTCACTTCTTCGGCGGTGACGGATTTTCCGAGTTCGACGGTGAGGTCGACGACCGATCCGGTGATGGTCGGCACCCGGAGAGCGATGCCGTCGAGTTTGCCTTCCAGATGGGGAAGGACTTTGCCCACGGCTTTCGCGGCGCCGGTGGTCGTGGGGCAGATGTTGGCGGCGGCGGCGCGGCCGCGACGGGCGTTGATGCCTTTCGCATGGGGAGCGTCAAGGGTGTTTTGGTCATTCGTGTAGGCATGGGCGGTGGTCATGTAGCCTTTGACGACGCCGAAGCTGTCATCGAGGGCTTTGACCACGGGAGCGAGACAGTTCGTGGTGCAGCTCGCACCGCTCACGATCTCTTCGCTGCCGTCGAGGTCGTCATGGTTCACGTTGTAGACGATGGTCTTCACATCGCCCTTGGCGGGAGCGCTGATCATGACCTTCTTGGCGCCGGCCTTGATATGTTTCATGGCGGCGTCCTTTTTCGTGAAGATACCCGTGCATTCGAGCACGACATCGACACCGAGTTCACCCCAGGGGAGATCCGCGGGGTCTTTTTCGGCATAGACCCGGATGGTCTTGCCGTCGACGGTGATGGAATCCTCACCGGCGGTGACCGAATCGATCTTGTAGGGACCTTGGGCGCTGTCGTACTTCAATAGATACGCGAGTGTGTCCGCATCCGTGAGATCATTCAAGGCGACGATCTCATAGTCGGGATTGTCAAACATGTAGCGGAAGGCCAATTTTCCGATACGTCCGAAACCGTTGATAGCGACTTTTACTGACATAGTGCTCCTCCTTTTGGGAATGTGTTTTGATCAACCACTATAATTATAGGGAATCGGCAGCGAAAACACAACCTGTAATACAAGTTAAAACGCTTTCAGTAGGCGCTTTCATGAGAAAACGCGTCCGAAGACGCGTCGTCAAGAAGAACGTGAACTCGATTCCTTTTGCCGCAGTTCGCGGAAATACTGGTCGAGCGCGTGGCGATAATCACAATCTTCCCCTTTGTCGCAAGTCGTGCACATGATGATCTCGCGCAACCGTTTGGGGATGAAGGCCCGGATTTCGTCCTCGTTGTAACCGACCTGCATCTTGTCTTGTTCGATGATGATGGGACGGCGAAGAACACTCGGATTCTTGATGATGAAATCCGTGAGTTCGTTCAAAGACATGTCGTCGAGGTCCAGACCGGTCTCTTGGAAGACTTTGGAGCGTTTGGAGATGATATCCTCGAATCCGCCTTCGGAATTTCTGAGCATGCTCATGATGTCGTCACGTGTCAATTTGACGTTGAAGATGTTCTTTTCTCGATAGGAAATGCGATGTTCCTCGAACCACTTCTTCGCCTTGCGGCAAGAAGAACAACTGGGGGTCGTGTACATGTAAATCATCAATTGGCGCCTCCTTTCGGGTATATGGCGGTGGCACCCGGACGGGTGGGGATTATATGCGTGTCAAGGAATTCGGGTTGTGTTGTCAGTATAACACAAATTAGAAAAAATATGAATAAGCTTTTGTCTTTTTTTTCATCTGTTTCTGTTTCCGTCGGTCTTTCGGCTTTGTGCTATAATGGATGCGAAATCATTATAGCACACGGGGGGTCCATGTATGGATTGGAATCTGCAAAAACTATTCGCGGATGACGAAGCTTGGGAAAAAGACTTTCAAAAATCGAAAGCCGTACTTGACGAAATCGACGCTTATGAAGGGAATCTCTCTTCTTTCGAAGTCTTCCGCGAATATTTCGAACGCCAAAGAGAAGTGACCGTCGTCTTGGAAAGACTCTATCAATACGCCCAGTTGAAAAGCGACCTCGACAAGAAGAATGTCGCCAATGCGGCCAGATTGCAGCGTATCGGTTACCTCTTGAACGAGTTCAGGAAGAAGACGGCCTTCGAAGCGCCGGAGATCCTCGCCTTGGGAAGAGAGAAGGTCTTCTCCTTTCTCGAAAAGGACGAGGGCCTGCAAGACTTCCGCTTTCCCTTGGAGAAACTCTTCCACACCCACAAGCACGTTCTCGACAAGAAGAGCGAGAACCTCCTCGCCCATTACGGACTTCTCGCCCAAGAAGGGGGAGAGCTCCATTCGTCCCTTTCCATCGCCGACAACGAAGCATGCGAAGTCACGCTCGAAGACGGAAGGACAATAACCGTCACGAGCGGGAATTACCAGACCCACTTGGCCGAGCTCAAAGACCCCGCCGACCGTGAAAAGGTCTTCTATGCCATCTTCAGTCACTTCGACGAACACAAGCACACCTTCGCGCAGATCTATGACACGGTCCTGCAGGCGGATGTGGCGAGAATGCGGGCCCGCGGCTATGCAAACACACGCGAGAGCTATCTCTTCGCCAACAAGATCGATGCTTCCGTCTACGAGAACCTGGTGGCGGCCGCCAAAGAAACGAGCGGACTCGTCCGTCGTTATTATGCACTCCGCAAGAAGGCGCTCGACCTAGAAGAACACCGTACTTTCGACCGCTTCCTACCGTTGGCCGAATCCAAAAGCAAATTCGACTACACCGAAGCGAAAGAGCTGTTCTTGGAAGCGGTGGCCCCTTATGGCGAAACGATGCTCGAGAAAGCGAAAGACGCTCTGGAAGACGGCTATGTGGACGTTTGGGAAAAAGACGGAAAGGCGACGGGCGCCTATTCGTCCAGTGTGTCCGACACACACCCCTTCATCCTCTTGAACTTTGACAAGACCCTCTCCGACGTCTTCACCCTGGCGCATGAGGCGGGACATTCGATGCATTCCCTCTTCGCCACGGAAACGCAACCTATCCCGACACAAAGCTACAGCATCTTCGTCGCCGAGATCGCCTCGACGTTCAACGAACACGTATTGCTCGACCATTTTTTGAAGACCGGCAAAGGCACGAAAGCCGACCGGATCAGGCTCATCCAGCAGGCGCTCGACGACATGGTGGGCACTTTCTACCGCCAGACGCTCTTTGCGGCTTATGAGCTCGAGGCGCACCGCCTCGCCGAACAAGGGGAGCCCGTCACGCATGAATCGCTATCGGCAATCATGGTCTCCTTGTACAAGGAGTTCTACGACATAGACATCGAGAAGGAACCGGCCAAACGCTATGTCTGGGCCTATATCCCCCACTTCTTCCAGGCCCGCTACTATGTCTATCAATACGCCACCAGTTTTGCGGCGAGCCTGAAACTCTATACGCTTGTGGAAAAAGACAAGAAAGACATCGAGAAACACATCGGCCTCTTGCGGGCCGGAGGAAACGACTTCCCCATGGAACAGGTGAAGCGGGCCGGCATCGACCTCACCAAGAAGGAAGCCTTCCTCGGGGTCGCCGAACGTTTCGAGACCCTGCTCGAAGAATTGACACTTGCATTGGAGGACTGAACTGTATTACTATATAGATAACACGAAGACGAGCGGCACCGGCACAAACCCAAGCGACCCCGGAACGGTGAAAGCCGGGGAAAACGTACCGGTGTGGGGCTCTGAGTGGTGCTAAAGACACCCGTCCGACCGCGTTAAGGCGACAAGCGCCCTTCCGGGAAGCAAGGTGGCACCGCGGATTGCATCCGTCCTTGCATACCGGGAGGTTTTTTCATCACTATACCGAGGAGTGACCACCATGCCCAAACAAAAACACATCGTCAGCGGCATCCAGCCGACAGGGAGCTTGAACATCGGCACCTATCTCGGCGGGATCCGCAACTTCATCCGTCTGCAAGAACAATACGCCGACCATCACTTTTTCATCTTCATCGCCGACCTCCACAGCATCACCCTCCCCATCGAGAAACGAATCTTGCGCCAAAAGACCAAAGAACTCGCCGCGCTCTATCTCGCCAGCGGCCTGAAACGGGAGAATCTCTCCCTCTTCATCCAGTCGGAGATACCGGCGCATGCCGAGATGAACTATCTGCTCCAGTGTTTCACCTACGTCGGAGAACTCGAACGGATGACCCAATACAAAGACAAGGCGCAAAAAGCCACGGAAGGCATCCCGTCCAGCCTGCTCACCTATCCCGTGCTCCAGGCGGCGGACATCCTGCTCTATGACGCCTCCTATGTCCCCGTCGGCGAAGACCAGAAACAACACCTCGAACTCACCCGCGACATCGCCCGCCGCATCAACAACCGCTACGGGGATTTCTTCACCGTGCCGGAGCCCCTGATCCCCGAAATAGGCGCCCGCGTCATGAGTCTGACCGATCCTCTCAAGAAAATGTCGAAATCCGACACGAACGAAAAATCCCGGGTGAACCTCCTCGATCCCGACAACATCATCAAAAAACGGATCATGAGCGCTGTCACCGACAGCGAGCCCACCATCCGTTTCGACCCGGAGGAAAAACCCGGCCTGAGCAATCTCCTCACCATGTTCGCCGCGCTCGAGGAGGTCAAAGTGGAGACCATCGTCTCCCGTTACGAAGACAAGGATTACAAGACACTGAAAGAGGACTTGGCCGAACGACTCGTCAAGGAGATCGCCCCCATCAGGGAACGCTATCACGAACTCGTCGATTCCGAAGAGCTCGATCGGATTTTCGACGAAGGCAGAGCACGGGCCGAAATCCTCGCCGCGAGGAAAGTGGCCAAACTGAAGGAAAAAATCGGTCTCGGACGCAAGAAGAAATGAAAAGGACGGCTCGGCCGTCCTATTCTTTTCCACGGATGTTCATCTCGGTGATGTGGTCGCTTATGGCCTCCATCGCCTGCAGTTCGTCCTCGCCTTCCGTCTCGATAACGACGAGGGCTCCTTGGTCCACCCCCAACGACAGCACGCCCATGATCGATTTCAAATCGACCGTCTCCCCTTCGTGGGTGATGCGGATGTCGCAATCGAAGCGGTTCGCGATCTTGACGATCAAGGTCGCCGGCCGGGCGTGGAGACCCGACGGGTGAGCAATCACGAACTCTTTCCTCTTCATGCGTCATCCCCCCGTCGACCCACCTTGTCGTTCAAAGCATGATATATGGCCTCGTTGTCGCGGTCGAAATAGAATTTGACCGTGTCACCGACGATGTTGATGCCCTTGGCCCCTTCCTCCTTGAGCTTTTCGGCGTTGAAACGCTTGGTATCTTGGAGTTTGGCCCGGATCCTCTCCCTTTCAAACGAGAGCGAGAGGATGTTGTCTTCGCCGAAGGAGGCGTGGATGCTTTCGACATCCACGTGACTTTTCCGGGGACGGAAGGAAAAATAGAGGATCACGGCCAAGATGATGATCGCCGCAAGGATCAAGAACGGTTCATACGGCATGGAATCACCTCGCATTCGGCTTAATCCTCATTTTATCACACTCTGTTTTATTTTGGAATGCTTTCGTGTATAATATGAAAGGGCGGAAACCCTGTCCGGAAGCCTATTCCCAAAAGGGGGATCGGTCATGAAAGTCATCGTCGCCAAGGACCAGAAAGCCTTTCTCGACCATTATCGGATCCGGGGGGAGGTCTTCATCAAAGAACAAGAAATCCCCTGGGAACTCGAATTCGACAAGGACGATTACCAAAGCGTCCTCTTCGTCCTCTACGACAACGGCACCCCCATCGGCGCCGCCCGGCTCTGCGGCGACAAGGTCGGTCGGGTGGCCGTACTCGAGGAGCACCGGAGAAAGAACTCCGGTACGTTCTTGATGGAGCATCTCGAAGAACATGCGAGGATCATGGGCTACAAAGAACTCTTCCTCGGCGCACAGACATACATCATCCCCTTCTATGAAGCCTTGGGCTACGAGGCCTACGGTGAGATCTATCTCGATGCCGGGATCGAGCATCGCAAAATGAAAAAGAAACTGTGAAGAAGGAGGTGCTTCCATGGCCGAAAGGACCAAGGACAACCGGGTGGTCGAAGCCATCATCGAAATCCCCATGGGCACCAAGAACAAATACGAGATCGACAAGGAAAGAAACCGCATCAAACTGGACAGGGTCCTCTATTCGCAGATGACCTATCCGGCCGAATACGGCTATATCGAGAACACCCTGGCCGAAGACGACGACCCGTTGGACATCCTTGTTCTCGCCACGACCAAGACCTTCCCGGGTTGCATCGTCGATGCCCGGGTCATCGGGGCCCTCGACATGATCGACAACGGCGAAAAAGACTACAAGATCATCGCCGTCATGGACTCGGACCCCCGTTTCTCCCACGTCCACGCCCTCTCCGACATCCAAGAACACATGCTCAGAGAGATCAAGCACTTCTTCCGGACCTACAAGGACCTCCAAGAAAACAAGATCGTCGAAGTCCGGGAGTTCCATGAAAGCGACCATGCCGAAAGACTCATCGACGAGAGCATCGAACGTTATAGACGACAATCCGAAAAGGAGGTTTGACCCCATGGCCCTGAACGTGAAATTGACATTCGACGGTAGTTTCGACGGCATCTTGACCGCCAAGAAGGGCTCCGCCCGCATCGGCGGCGAAGAAGGCGCCCTGGCACCTTACGATATGATCCTCGGCGGTCTCGGAGCGTGTCTGAACCACACCTTGCAGACCATCCTCGACAAGAAACGGATCGAAGTCGGAAGCATTAACTACGAGATCAAGGGTGAAAAGCGCTCCACTTCTCCGGCGATGTTGCAGGAGGTCTTCGTCGAAACCGTGGTCACCGATGCGAAGAAGGAAGACGAAGCGAACATCGAGAAGGCCTTCGAGATGGCCACCCGCCATTGCAGTGTGTATCAGACGCTCTCCAAGGTGGCCTCGATGCACGCCGAAATCCGTTTCCGACAAACATGAACATGAAAAAAGTCCGCGATCGCGGACTTTTTTAGTCTTATGGAGCGGGTGAAGGGGATCGAACCCTCGACTTCACCATGGCAAGGTGATGTTTTACCACTAAACTACACCCGCGACATGGACATGTCGCCTTTTG
>PUKL01000059.1 GCA_003552275.1 Mollicutes bacterium | reverse complement strand
CCGTACATGACCATATCAAGAAGACCGAGAAAAAATTGCGCGAATACGAGAAGCGCCTCGGATTGAAACGGAAGTCCGAAGAGCGCCGACGCCGCATAGACGCCCTCAAGGACGAGATTGATGACAGAGACATCCTTGAACGACTCGAAGAACTGAAAGAGGTGGATTGAACATGGCATTCGACCATTTGTCCGAACGTCTACAGATGGCCCTTCGCCGAGTGAGTGGCAAGGGCCGTCTGACCGAGAATGACATTGATGCGATGATGCGGGAGATCAGGCTGTCGCTTTTGGAAGCGGATGTGAATTTCAAGGTTGTCAAGGAGTTCACGGCCGAAGTCAAGAACAAAGCCTTGGGTGAACGCATTCTGAAAGGACTGAACCCGTCCAAACAGGTGGTCAAGGTCGTCCACGACGAACTGAAGGAACTCCTGGGTGGTGAGACGAGCGGCTTCTCTCTGCAGAAAAAGGAAAAGAACACCATCATGCTCGTCGGTCTCCAAGGGAGCGGTAAGACGACGAGTGCGGGGAAGCTCGCCGCCTATCTCCGGAAACATCATGCATCCGACCCCTTGCTCGTGGCACTCGACACCCGTCGTCCCGCGGCGATCGAACAGCTGCAGACGATCGGCGAAAAGATTTCCGTTCCCGTCTTTGAGAAAGGGACGACGACCCCGATTTCCACCATCATAAGCGAATCTGAGAAGTTTGCCGAGGAGAACGGCCACGACGTCCTCGTCTTCGACACCGCCGGTCGCCTCCACATCGACGAAGAGATGATGGACGAACTGAAGGTCGTGAAAGAGGAACTCGCCCCCGACGAAGTCTTGTTGGTGCTGGATGCGATGACGGGTCAAGACGCCGTCGCTGTCGCGAAGAGCTTCCACGAATCCCTAGGGCTCACCGGCAGCATCATCACCAAACTCGACAGTGACACGCGCGGCGGCGCGGCACTCTCGCTCAGAAAAGTGACGGGTGTTCCCATCAAGTTCATGGGGTTGGGCGAAAAGTTGGACGCTTTGGAAGTCTTCCATCCCGAACGCATGGCCGGACGTATTCTCGGCATGGGCGATGTGTTGACGCTCATCGACAAGGTGACCGAGAATGTCGACGAGGACGACATGTTGAGCATGGTGGAAAAGATGGCTCAGGGGAAGTTCAACTTCGACGATTATCGCAAGCAATTGAGAATGGTCAAACGCATGGGCTCGCTCGGCGGCCTCATGAAGATGATTCCCGGTATCAACAAAATGACGAAGAACATGGACATCGACGACAAACGCCTCGTCCATATCGAGGCCATGATCGGCTCGATGACCAAAGAGGAACGGAAACGACCCGAACTCATCAAAAAGAGCAGTTCGCGCCGTCGCCGGATCGCCCGGGGCGCCGGCCGGAGTGTGGCCGAACTGAACCGCCTCATCACTACGCTCGACGAACAGACCCGCGCCATGAAGCAGATGTCCAAGATGGACCCGAAACAGATCAATCCCGAAAACCCCATGGCGGGTATGCCCGCCCCGAAACAACAAAAAAAGCGTAAAAAAGGCAAAGGCAAAGGAAAAGGTGGGTTCAGGTTCTGACCTGACCCACCTTTTTGAAATGGTCTCGCAAGAATCGTTCGACGGCCTTTTCTTCGTGCGTGTGAGGACTGACGTGGTCGGCGACCGCTTTGACCTCGTCTTCGGCGTTTCTCATCGCCACCCCCGTGCCGGCGTATTCCAACATCTCGATGTCGTTCAGACCGTCGCCGAAAGCGATGATGTTCTCTCGCTCGAAGCCCATATGTCTCGCCACGTGTTCGAGGGCACGCCCCTTGTTGGTCAAAGGGGTGTAAAGCTCGATGATGAATTGATAGTCGTCCCCCCAGTTCCGGGTCTTCGCTTTGCCGGCGTGGTGTCTTTGGACATACTCTTCGATGAGATGACCTTCATGCTTTCGGGCGATGATGATGAAACCGTTCGTCCCGCCCGGCAATGTGTGGCGGAAGTCGCCCACGTGGAGCTTTGCGTCCCCGAAAAGATGCAGCAGGTCTTTGACGTTTTCGGTCTTCTTGAGAAGATAGATGTCATCTTTGATTTCGCAGAACGCGTTGTATATATGGGGCTCCATCTCGGTGAAGACATCGAGAACGACATCCTTGTCCAGACGGATGTTGACCTCTTCGAAGGAGGGATTGTTCTTCCAGGTTATGAGTCCGCCGTTGTAGTTGATCATCGGCGAGTTGAGACCGAGAGCCCGATGGTAGCGGACACTGCTTCGGTAAGGGCGTCCGGTCGCGATCACGGGGACATGTCCCGCGGCTTTCAGGCTCGCGAGATAGTCTCTTGTCGTTTCTTCCAGGGTTTCCCAGTCGTAAAGCAGTGTTCCGTCCAAATCGAGTGCGATGAGATAGCGGTCCATGAAATCACCCAGACCATTATCGCACAGCCGCCCCTCTTTGGCAAATCTTCATTCCGCGGCGACGACAAGCGACCCGTATGTATGCTATAATATTCAAGAGGTGATTTCCATGCCGGAGTTGTCCTTCGGAGGCATCATAAACTTTCTCATCGGTGTCGTCTTCGGGCTTGTCATATTCTCTTTGACCTATGTCTATGTGGTCTTCCGGAGCAACCGGAGTGCGGCCAGGGCCCCTTCGACCCCGATCGAAGAGGTCGACGAGGATAAACTCAAGGCCCTCATCACCGACAAACAGCAGACCTTCAAAAGGTTGTACAGGCGGACAGGCAAGAGTTACGGTAAAATCATCTTCGACCTTTCGTACGAACTGGTCCAAGATATCAGCGAATACTACTATCCGAAGTCGAAACACCCCATGTTGGAATTGTCGGTCGAAGAAATGCTGGAGTTGAACCGATACATCACCGAGCGCATAGAAGGACTGCTCGATCACAATGTCCTTCGCGGCACGCGCAACGTGCGCGTGAGCAATATCGTGAATCTCTATGAGAGAAAGCGGGCCGTCGAGGAGACCAAGCTCGTCCGTCTCATGCGCAGCAAGAGTGCGACCCGGGTGACGAAAATCACGTTGGGGGCCCTCAACGCTTTGAATCCCGCTTATTGGGTCCGAAAACTCGTGGTCCGCACCAGCATCGACTTCATGACCCGCCATATCGCTTTTGTCATTCTCGGGGTCGTGGCCGAAGAGACGAGCAAGGTGTATTCCAAGAAACTCTTCGACCAAGAGCCCGAATTGAACATCGTGGAAGAAGAAATGCGGTTGTTGGAGGAAGGCGCCGATGACGAAGACGATTGATTCCGCCGACGCCTTTCATGACATCGTCACCGAAGCGACCTGGGCGGTTCTCGTTTTCAAGAGTCCCGTCTGTCCCGATTGCGACGCCTTTGAACATCAACTGCCCGTGCTAGAGGAACTGTTTCCGGACATGTGTTTCTTGTTGGCGGATCGCACGAAAGTGCCCGCGCTGGCGGAAGAGTTCGCCGTCCGGAATGTGCCGGCTCTCGTGGTCTTCAACAAGGGCGAAGTCATGGATAGATATCTACCGGGGAAACGCCCGGATCTCGTCGACAGCAGGAAGTTCTTGAAAATGGCGCAAAGGAAAGGGGAGCGCTGAACCATGTTTTTTAAGCGTCGGAAAAAACTTGTTCCACCTTATGAGAGGACACCGGACGACAAACCGTTCCAAGTGTTCGAGATTCTTGAAAAAGCAAAGCAGGAAAAGAAAGAGTACCGGCCGAACCGTTTCGTTTCGCCGATTTTCGGTGTGAATGTGAAGGACGAGGTTGTCATCCCCATCAAGACGAGCCGCAAACGTGATTTGGACAAGCTCGACCCCTTCCGCACCAAACCGCGCCTCACGCGCGAAGAACGGATCAAGAAATACGGAACTCCCTATCCCGAGTTCGATCTCGTCCGGGGCAAAGACCTCGATGAGGTCATGGACACGCACGGAAAACCCCGTCAACCCCGTTCCGAGATGCGGGCGGATATCGTGGGATCATCGTCCGCTTCCGCGGAGGATGAGTCCCCTGAAACCCCCGCCGGACATGGGTCACAACCGGAAACCGTCTCCGAGGAACGACAAAAGAGTGAGGACCTAGGCCGTTTCTTCAAGGGAGAACGCCCTTCATCCGACACCTTCGCGGAAGAGGATGCTCCGTCGGAGGAATCACCCCAAAGACGACAAGAAGAACCATCGTCCGTGGAGGATGAGACACAAGAAGAGAGCCCCGGGGAGTTTTCGTCCGAAGAGCCTGCCGACGATGCCTTCACTGACCATGAGGAAACGACCGAAGAAGAATCGCCCCCGACCAATGAACCGGAAACCGCCGAAGCGGAGAGACCCACACCGCCGCCCGCGCGTGAACCGGAAGAAAGCGGCGCCACAAGCCAGACCATCAAGACGGGTGCCAAGACATACGACAACTACAAGGTGCCCCCGATCGACCTCTTGAATGACAGCTTGGAAGACCCGCCCGATCTCACCGAATCGATCGAGAAACAAAAGAATGTCTTGAACGAGACCTTTTCCGAGTTCAATATCGGTGCCCGGGTGTACAACCACATACAAGGACCCACGGTGACCCGTTTCGAGGTCGCCGTCGAAAAAGGCGTCAAACTGAACAAGATCACCAACATCAGCGACAACATCAAGATGAAACTCGGAGCCAAAGAGATCCGTATCGAAGCCCCGATACCGGGGAAGAAGATCGTCGGTATCGAGGTGCCGAACGAAAAGCCGGCCAAAGTCCATTTCCGCAACGTCGTCAACCGCTCGATGTTCAAGAACGCAGCCATGCCGCTCACCGTCGCCCTCGGCATGGATATCGACGGCAATCCGATCTTCGCCCCGATCAAATCGATGCCTCACGGCCTCATCGCCGGTGCGACAGGCAGCGGGAAGAGTGTCTGTATCAACACCGTTCTCATGAGCCTGCTCTTGAAATACAAACCGAGCGACCTCAAACTCATCCTCATCGACCCGAAGATGGTCGAACTCGCTCCCTACAACGACATCCCCCATCTCATCACCCCCGTCATCAGTGACGCCCAAGCGGCCACCGCCGCCTTGAAATGGATCGTCGAGGAGATGGAAAGAAGGTTCAACCTCTTTTCCGAAATGCGCGCCCGCGACATCGAGAGCCACAACCAGAAAGTCGAGGATGCACGGGAAAAACTCCCCTACATCGTCATCGTCGTCGATGAACTCGCCGACCTCATGATGATCTCCAGCCAACATGTCGAAGAGGCGATCATGCGCATCACCCAGAAGGCCCGGGCTTGCGGCATCCATCTCATCATCGCGACACAGAGGCCTTCGACCGACGTCATCAAAGGCACCATCAAATCGAACATTCCCACCCGCATCGCTTTCAGTGTTTCGAGCCATATCGATTCGCAGACCATCATCGATTCCCCGGGCGCCGAACTCTTGTTGGGGCGGGGGGACATGCTCTACATGGCCGCGGGGCAAAGCAAGATCCGCCTCCAAGGCGCGTTCATCTCGGATGATGACATCGAGACCGTCACCGATTTCATCCGCGACCAGGCCACGGCTGAATATGTCTTCGACGAAAAAGCACTCATCAAGAACGCCACGAAGCCGTTCGAATACGATGAACTCCTGGCCGATGTCGCCCGCTTCGTGGTCGAGAAGCAGGAAGCTTCCATAAACAAGATCAGCAAAACTTTCTCGATCGGTTTCAATCGGGCCCAATCCATCGTCGAGAGTCTCGAAGCGGCGGAGATCGTCTCGGGGAATCTCGGTTCCAGGGCCCGCGAAGTGCTCGTCGATGAAGAGGACCTCGACGAGGTGCTGAAGAAGTTAGGATGATGACCCATGAGACAAGATGATGACCTCAGGGACCATTTCGACCCGTTGGAAAAGGCAAAACACGATCGTTTCCGCCTGAACCTCCGTCTCTATCGGAAGCTCAGGCGGAAAATCGTCCTTGCCGTTTTTTCCCTGCTTGTCGTCGCCTTGGTCCCTATTCTTTTCGACCGCCATCTTTCCTTCAACACCATGCATACGATCGCCTTGGGCGACTTCTCACCGCTCGGCGGTTTTTTCGGCGCGCTTCCGATCGTCTGGCCGATCGGTCTTTTCGTCATGGTCTACATCCTCGTCATGACGACAAGGCTTTTGGATGCCCGACGTCGTCTCCGAAAGGCCGAAAGTATTCATCTTGAAAAGAGTCTCGCTCATTTCGACCTGGTTTCTTTCACCGTGCACGTGCTTGCCGTATATACGTTGTTGAACACGTTCATCCTCTCGTTCGCCGTCATCCAGGGCATGAGCATGGAGCCCACTTTGCATGAAGGGGAGAATGTGCTTTTATTTCATTATGACAGGAAGTATGAACGGGGCGACCTCCTGGTCGTCGACACCGAAAACAAGACCGGAAACGGAGAATTCTACATCAAACGCCTCATCGGCTTGCCGAACGAGGTCGTCGCCATCACGGAAGATGGCGTCACAATCGACGGGACCCCGCTGGCCGAGACCTATCTGGCCGATTCGACGCCGACGGATTGTCCCGGCGGAGAGGCTGTCTGCGAATTCTCCCTCGGTCCGGACGAATATTTCGTGCTCGGCGACAACCGTCCCCGTTCCGAGGACTCACGTGACATGGGTCCTTTCAAGACCGATGAGATCTATGGTCGGGTCACGTTCCGCATCCGTCCCGTCAGTCGCTTCGGAAGGGTCGATTGAGATGAAACGTTTCGATTATTATCCGGGTCATATGGCCAAGACGAAACGAGCGTTGAAAGAACGATTGAAATGGGCCGACATCGTCTACGAGGTCGTGGATGCGCGCGGCCCCGTTTCGACACGGAACACAGACCTTGCCGGCCTCCTCGGAGCGAAGCCCCGTCTCATCCTCATGAACAAGGCGGATCTCGCTGAAAAGGACGAAGTCGACCGCTTCGTGTCCTTCTTCGCTTCCGAAGGGCTGAAGGCCTTGCCGTTGCAGGCGGACTCGCAGGCCTCGATCCGACGACTCCTACCGGCCACCGAATCCTACCTCGAGGAACTCTCCACCCGCGATCATCGCCCATATCGCCCTTTTCGCGCTCTGGTCGTGGGGATCCCCAATGTCGGCAAGAGCACCGTCATCAACCGGCTCGTGGAAAAACGCGTCACCGCCGTGGGAGACACTCCGAACATCACCCGTCATCTGCAGGTCGTGAGAATCCACGAAAAACTCGAACTCATCGACTCCCCCGGCGTGCTGTGGCCGAAGATCACCTCGGAACTCACCGGGCTGAAACTCGCCTTGCTCGGTGCGTTGAAAGACCATCTCATCCCCAAGGACGAAGTGGTCATCCACGGGTTCACATTGTTGAAGGAGCGTTATCCGGAGGCATTCCGGAAACGCTACGATCTTGAAAGCGTCGACATGGAGATCATGGAACTCTTCGACGCCATCGGCCGGCGGATGGGATGCGTGCAAAAGGGCGGAGCGATCGACTACGACCGGGTGATGGACCGTTTTCTCCACGATTTCCGCCACAAGAAGTTCGGTCGCATCATGGTCGAAACGGTGGAGGATCACTGATGTACATCCATGAAAAACGACTCTGGCGTGATGGAAGAAGGCGCGTCGCCGGTTGCGACGAAGTGGGGAGGGGTCCCTTGGCGGGTCCGCTCGTGGCCGCCGCCGTCATCCTCGATCCCGATTCTCCCATAGAAGGCCTCGCCGATTCGAAGACGCTCTCGGCCAGACAAAGAGAAGAACTCTCCGTATTGATCAAAGAGAAGGCCCGCATCGCCGTCGTGACGATCCCGGCGGGTGAAGTGGACCGGTTGAACGTGCTCGCCGCGAGCGAACTGGCGATGCGCAAAGCGGTGGAACAATTGGGGTCCGTCGACCATGTCCTCACGGACGCATTGCCGTTGAAAATGATCGACATTCCGCAGACTCCCATCATCAAGGGAGACCGCAAGAGCGCTTCTATCGCCGCCGCGAGCATCATCGCCAAGGTGGAACGGGACGCCTATATGGAACGCATCGCCGAAAAACACCCCGCTTACGGGTTCGAGCGACACAAAGGCTATCCGACGAAAGAACACATACGACTGTTGGAAGAAAACGGCATCACGGACGAGCACAGAAAGAGCTTTGCGCCTGTCCGGAGAATCCTTGAAAAACAGATGCGTCT
>PUKL01000032.1 GCA_003552275.1 Mollicutes bacterium | reverse complement strand
CTGCAGGCTTCCCAAGACGATCTGCGCATCGTGGAAACATGGAAGACCGGCGAAGACGGATACCACGTGTTGGTCATGGAAGTGCGCGGAAAGGCGAATTTCCGGATAGAACGCGGTTCGCCCGAGAAAGATTACACGGCGAACCATGCCGACACCTTCGGGGAAGACTATCTTCTCTTCGGCTACGTGATTGTGCATGAAGAAGGAAAACGACGCCACGACGGATTTATCTTGATCGCTGACAGGCAAGGCGATATCCTCTTTGAAAAAGTGATCGATCTCGGTCATGATGAAGAGATCGTCCATGTGAAAAAGCTCGAGGGTATTCTTGTTCTACACATCCAACAATGGCAAGACGGAGGCAACTTGCATGGGGGTGATCATTTTCTGTTCTATGAAGAGGATAGATTGCAAAAGACATTAGAGATTCCCACCGAGTTCAAGCGAGTGGAAAAACACCGGGAAATCCTTTATTTAAGCGAAAACATTCGAGGCGCTTTCGAGTATGCACTCAATCGGGAAGGAGACATTCTCACTCCGGAAGAGGCACTCCGACTGGAAAAAGGGGGAGAATATGAAACCGGCACGACCTTCCACTTTCTGCGTGAAGCTCGATATGAAGGCGAAAAGGTCATCGGACCGTTGCATTTCGATTTCCCCGGGCATTATACCGTCACCATCAACGGTGAGACACATGATTTCACCATCCATCCGCAAATCGAAGGTGTTGAAGCCCACGAGACCTTGGACGGCCCGTTTTCCATACGTGTCGATGCCGGCCAACCGTTCTTGAACGACACCGCGTATGCCAGCGGAGAGACCATAGAAACCCCGGGATACCATCTGTTCGAGGTGAAGGGACTGAACGGTTACAGAAAGAAGGTCCCCTTCACGCTGACTTCGGGGCTTACCGGCGTCGAGTCCCATGCGGTCCATGAAGAGCCACTCATCCTTTCGTTCATGGGTGATGGGCGGTTGAACGGTGAAGAGATCGAATCCGGGTTCCGGCTTGCCGAGAACGGAAATCACATCTTGGAAATCGCCGGGGAAAACGGTTATCTGGAATCTCACCATTTCGAGCTCCATATCGAGTCCGAACAACCGGGAAACGGCTTCATGAGGCTGGAGATGTTTCTTGCCGGTGTCACGGTCATCGCTGTATCATTCCTGTTTTATCGGCTGTACAAAAAACGCTAAACTTGTCCGGGGGCATAAGCTTTTTTCCTAGCGGTATGGTATAATCCGAGGTGTGAACGGTGGTGGTCCGCTTGATTTGTAGCCCTTATCTGGAGACGGCTTTGAGCTTCTCCGGTTCGAACATCACTATCACCTCCGCGGTCGCGGAAGCGCATCGAAAAAAGATGCGTGTTTTGGCGTTGACGGATTGGAAGATGCATGGTGCCTACAAGTTCCACAAGGAATGCAAACAAGCGGGGATCGCCCCCATCATCGGCTTGCAGGTCGAATACGAGCCCTTTTACAAGGATGTTCCGCTCCATCTCGTCCTGTATGCGAAAAACGAAGAAGGCTACAAGAACCTGCTCCGGCTTTCGAGCGAGAAGGGACCGCTCGACGCCGCTTCTCTCCGTGAGAGAAGCGAAGGAATCACGGTCGTGCTGAACGCTTGCACCGGTGAAGCGAAAGCCCTCTATGACGAAGGGGCCTTCCAAGCGCTGCAAAGTCTCGTCCAAGAGATGGAGACGCTCCATCAAGGCCTCCTCGTCGGTGTGCCGAAGGCCTATGAAGTCCCTTTTTCCTGCAAGCGTCTGCCTTTCGACAGGGTCGGTTATCTCCACGAAGAAGACGGCGAGGTCTCGACAATCTTGCGTCGCATTTTCCAAAAAGCGCCCTTGGCCACCTTCCCTGACGAAAAAATGCACTTAAAAAGCGAAACAGAACTCGAGGCGTCTTTGACGAAAGAAGAACGCAAGACACTCGCTTCCTTCTGCAGAGAGCATACGATCGAGCTTGCCGTCCCCCGGCCCGCACTGCCGTCTTTTCGGACACCGAAAGGGATCACGAGCGACCGTTTTCTCCGGGCGCTGGCCCAGAAGGGGCTTGAGAAGCGTCTGCAAGGAAAACGCAGAGACCGTGATGTATATGAAAAGCGCCTCGCGAAGGAACTCGCTACGATCCACGAAATGGGCTATGACGACTATTTTCTCATCGTCTGGGATGTCATCCGCTATGCGAAAGGAAGAGGCATCCTCGTCGGTCCGGGGCGGGGAAGCGCCCCGGGAAGCCTTGTCGCTTACACGTTGGGGATCACCACAGTGGACCCCATCGAACACGGACTTCTTTTCGAGCGTTTTTTGAACAAGGCCCGTCACGGCATGCCCGACATCGATATCGATTTCCCCGACCAATCCCGTGACGAGGTGTTGCGCTATGTGCGCGACACCTACGGCGAGGACAATGTGGCACTGATCTGCACGTTCGGTACGTTCCTTTCCAAGAGCAGTCTTCGCGACACGGCGCGGGTGATGGATATCGAGTCTCGTTATGTGAACGAGACGACCCGCAAGGTGGGCCGGTTCGGCTCGATCAAGAAGATGATCGCCGAAGACGATGACGTCAAAAACCGTATGGAAGATGACCGTTTGCAACGCTGGCTTGCGACGGCGGCGAAGATCGAAGGTCTTCCTCGTCACGTGTCCACGCATGCGGCGGGGGTGATTCTCTCCGAGGAACCCTTGATCAACTACACACCCATGCAAGAAGGTCTCGCCGGACTCAAGGAGACGCAATACGAACAAAGCGACCTCGAGGAAATGGGGTTGTTGAAGATCGATTTCTTGGGTCTGCGCAATCTGACGATGATCGAAGAAGTCTGTGAAAGGGTCGAACGATACGAGAAGAAAACCATCGATCCCTATCGGCTGCCCACGGATGACGAAGTGACTTTCCGCTTTCTCCGTGAAGGGAGCACCACGGGGATCTTCCAACTTGAAAGCAGGGGCATGCGTCGACTCATCCGTCAGATGCGCATCAAGGCGTTCGCCGACATCCCCGTCGTGTTGGCCCTCTATCGGCCGGGTCCCATGGAGAGCATCCCTCTTTATCTCAACCGTCGCTTCAATCGGGCCAAGAAAGAGAGTGTCGCCCAGGCCGTCGATCCCATTCTCGCCCCGACCGAGGGTATCCTCCTCTATCAAGAGCAGATCATGGCGATCGCACATGATTTCGCGGGCTACACGCTCGATGAAGCCGACATCCTCCGTCGGGCCGTGAGCAAGAAGGAACGTACGATCCTCGAAAAGGAAAGGAAGCATTTCGTACAGAGGGCGAAACGGGCCGGAAGGGACACCGACCTTGCGGACAGGATCTACGACTACATCGTCAAGTTCGCCGACTACGGCTTCAACAAGTCGCATTCGGTGGCTTACGGCCTCATATCTTACTGGATGGCCTATCTCAAGGCGAATCACCCGGCCCATTTCCTGGCGGTGCTCATGCAGAGCGCCTTGAACAATGAAGACAAAATGCGCCTCTATATGAGAGAGGCGCTGGAACACGACCTCCATGTCGTGGGTCCCGACGTCGTCGAGAGCCGCGACGAGTTCACTCTTTCCGACAACAGGCTCTATTATCCCTTGCACGGTGTCAAGACCATCAGCCAAGACAAGGCGGTGGCTTTCATCGAACTCCGTGAGAAGGTGTCTTTCCGTTCATATGTCGATTTCGTCGTGAAGACCCGCAAGATCTTCAACAGCCGTCAGGTCGAGTATCTCGTCCACGCCGGCGCCCTTGATGGTTTCAGACTGCCCAAAAAGACCATGGTGAAGAATCTGGATGCCGTCATGGAAGCGGCCGATTTCGGCGACACCATCGACTGGAACGAGTTCGTCCTCACGGAAACCGACGAATACGACCACGAGACACTCCGTCTCAACGAACATGAGGCGTTGGGGCTGAATCTCGCCTATGATGCTCTCCGCCCCTATGCTGCGCTCATCAAAAAGAAAGGGCTCAGACTGCCCTCGGAGGTCGAAGATGCACCGTTGCACAAAGAGGTCGGCATCATCGGCATTTTACGGGAGAAACGAGAGATCACGACCAAGAACGGCGACAAGATGGCCTTTTTGACCATCGATGACGGGAGTGTCTCCGTGGACGCGGTGTGTTTTCCCAAGACGTATGACCGCCTTGAGGATGTTTTGGAAGAAGGAGTCGTCTTCATCTATCAAGGGAAGGTGACCCTCAGAGACGGCAAACGACAATTCGAGCTCACAAGCGCCGATAGTGCGGTTGCAGGTTAATGTTCACTCTTGATTGTGCTATAATAGCCCAAAGATGATATGTTCGAAGAAGGTGCGTTATGAAACGGATAGCTCTATTGACTTCGGGAGGCGACGCTCCCGGTATGAACGCTTGTATAAGGGCCGTGGTCCGCAGCGCCATCGCTTGCGACATCGAGGTCGTCGGTGTGCGCGACGGATACAAGGGACTGGTTGGCGGGAATTTTGAAGAACTGCCCCGTCAAGCGGTTTCCCGTATCATCAACCGCGGAGGGACCATCCTCGGAAGCGCCCGCTTTGAAGAGTTCAAGAAGGACACCGCGCAAGAACAAGCCATACAAAAGATGAAAGAGCGTTCCATCGATGCCCTGGTCGCCGTCGGCGGAGAAGGGACGTTCCGCGGGGCGCGGGCTCTGGCCGAAAAAGGGGTCCTTGTCAATTGCATCCCGGCGACCATCGACAATGACATCTACGCCAGCGACTATGCTATCGGCTTTTTCACGGCCGTGGACACGGCGGTGCAATCCATAGACAAACTCCGGGACACATCCGATTCGCACCAACGTTGTAGCGTCGTCGAAGTCATGGGCCGCGGTGACGGCGATATCGCGCTGTTCGCCGGTATCGCCACCGGTGCGGATATTGTCGTGACGCCGGAGACCGGCTTCGATCGGCACGAAGTGATCAAATCCGTCAATGAGGCCTTCGCGAAGAACAAACGCCACGCCATCGTCATCATCACCGAAAACATCACCGATGTGTCGCGTCTGGCCGAGAGCATCGAGAAGGACACGGCTTTCGAGACGCGGGCGACCGTGCTCGGCCATGTGCAACGCGGCGGCACCCCCGTGGCTTTCGACCGTTTTCTCGCCGCCCGCATGGGACAAAAGGCGGTGACACTCTTGCAGGAAGGCACGTACAACCGGGTCTTGGCATTCCGGGAAAACACAATCATCGACTATGGGTTAAAAGAGGCTCTTTCCGCGCAGAAAGAGTCTCGTCAAGAACTACTGGAGCTGGTGACACAATTCAGGCACTGAGGAGGTTTCCCATGATACCGTTCAACCAAACGAAGATCGTCTGCACCATCGGACCGGCGACGGAGAAGAAGAACATGATGAGAAAGCTCATCGTGAGCGGCATGGACGTCATGCGGCTGAACTTTTCCCACTCCGATTATGACGAGCACAAAAGAAGGCTGGAAACGCTCAAGTCCTTGAACCGGGAACTGGGAACGAATGTGGCGAGCCTTTTGGACACGAAAGGACCGGAAATCCGCACCCATCGGTTCAAGGGCGGAAAGGCAAGAATCCGTGTCGGCAGCGAAATCACGATTCACATGGAAGAGATCGTCGGTGACGAGACGAAATTCAGTGTCACCTATCCCGACCTCTACAAAGACATCGACAAAGGCGCCATCCTCATCGTCGACGACGGCTACCTCACGCTCAAGGTCACCGACATCGACCATGATGAAAAATGCATCAAGGTCGTCGCTTTCAACACCCACACCATCAAGGACCGCCGCGGCATCAATGTGCCCGGCGAGGCGCTGAAACTCGATTTCATCTCGGAAAAAGACAAACAGGACATCCTATGGGCCTGCGAAAACGACATCGACTTCATCGCCGCCAGTTTTGTCCGGCGGGCGAAAGACGTCGAAGAAATCCGAAGCATCATCAAAAGCCATGGCAAAAGGGACATTCCCATCATCGCCAAGATCGAGAATCAAGAAGGCGTCAACAACATCGACGAGATCATCGACGTCACCGAAGGCGTCATGATCGCAAGAGGCGACCTCGGCGTCGAGGTGCCGCCCGAGGAAGTCCCCGTCATCCAAAAGGACATCATCGCCCGTTGTCACAAGAAGGGCAAAGTCTCGATCACCGCCACACAGATGTTGGAAAGCATGCAAGAGAACCCGAAACCGACCCGCGCCGAGGTCAGTGATGTCGCGAACGCCATTCTCGACGGCGCCGATGCCACGATGTTGTCGGGAGAGAGCGCCATCGGCAAATATCCGATCGAATCGGTCGAGGTCATGCGCAACATCGCCAAACGCATGGAGAAGGAGTTGGACCGCTATCTGCTCTTGCGGCGGGCCAATGAGAACTCCAGCAAGGACATCCCGAGCAATATCGCCATGAGCGCCGCGCACGCCGTTCTACAGGGGCAGGCCGATCTTGTCATCGCTCCTTCGGTATCGGGCAACACGGCGAGGCTGCTTTCCAAGAATCGTCCGGACACGATGATTCTCGCGCTCGTCCCCACGGAAGAGAAAGCTCGGAGTCTCGCTTTGTATCATGGTGTCCACGCCGTGCCCTTCGAACTCGGCGACGAAACGGAATCCCTCATCAAGAGGAGCATCGAGTTCGTCAAGAAAGAACAACTCGTCGGCACCGGCGCCCGGGTCATCATCACGGGGGGCTTCCCGCTCGGAACGACGACCAACAGTTTTCGCATTCTCGATATCTAGTTCGAGGCCGTATAACGGCCAGGGGGGAATCATTGATGAACGATTTTTTGAGAGAACTCGAACGGCATCTGTCACGTCTTGATGATGCGGACCGCAAAGAAATCCTCGACCATTACGAGGAACGGTTCCGTCACGAGAGGGTCTTCGAAGATAAGACGGACGAGGAGATCATCAAAGGGATCGGCAGTCCCGAGGAACTCGCGGGGCGGATTTTGAGAAAACACGGACTCTCTCCACCGGTGTCGAAAGAACCGGTCCAACCAGAGTTGCGCACCGGGCGCATGGTGGGGGTCGTTCTTTTCGACATCTTCATCGCCGCCTGGCTTCTTCCGCTGCTTTTCGCCGTCCTTTACAATATGGTGATGGCATATGGCCCCATGTTTCGCATCTTGACAGGCCCCGACTTCCTCTCATGGTCCTTCTTGGCCCATCTGGCCTTCGTTTTGGGTGCCGCCATCCTCTGGGGGCTTTTGATCCTTTTCGTCTATGATGCCCTCGTCACCTTCATCCACCATCTTCTCCGCATCAACATGGAGGCTTTCGGCATCGGTCCCAGAGAGGACACGCTGCGTCGCATCCGTTCGTTCAAGGCCAAGAACTACTTCCGGAAACGTCCGACCGCCGCGAGGACCAAGGGCATCGTCTCATTGGCCGGTCTCATCCTCTTGATCACGGGTCTTGCCGTTACGGGTGTGCAGGAGATAAGAGCGACACCGATCGCCTATGAGGATCACAAGGATGGCATCAAGGTCACAGAAGTCGCCCGTTGGGACGTCGCCATCGAGGCCGATACCGCCGATGTCACTTTCCATGTCACCACCGGCGATGAATTCCATGTCGAATCCCGTCTTCCCGAAGACGCCTCCTACTCCGTCGATTTCCTCGACGACGAGAAACGCCTGGAGATAAGTGTCGAATTGGACCGGAACATCTGGCAGGGTATCTTCTTCGGCTTCACCCGTGAGAGGAGCACCATCGACATCTATGTACCGGAACAAGTCCTCTTCGACGATGCCCGGGTGGACATTGTCAACGGACATATCGCTTCGATGAACATCGACTATGAAAACTTGCACATCCGCACGACGAACGGGTCGATAAACGTCCGCCACAGTCTGGTATCAGAAGATATCGACCTGCAAACGACAAACGGGAACATCACCTTGCGTCATGTGGAGGCAACGGACTACGAGATTCGCACGACGAACGGCGCCATCGATATGCAAAATCTCAATGATCCTGCCAACCCCGGGCTCCGGCTCAATGCCCGGACGACCAACGGGGGCATCGAGGCGGAAGATGTCTATGTGGAGAAGGTCGATTTGCGGACGACAAACGGCAATATCAACTATTTCAACGACGATACCACGTTCAAGGTCGACCTCGATGCCAGAACGACGAACGGGACCATAAGGACCGGCATCGGCGAATAGGACCCCCCGGCTCGCAAATTTAAGGAATTTGCCGGCAATGTTATTGTGGTGTGTCGCCACAGTGTGATATAATCGAACCCGACCGAACATTCGGTCGGGTTTGTTTTCACCCACACCCCCCTTGCGAGGAAGTGAAATCCATGAAGAGTTTCATCGATTATTCCGTGACGAAAGTTGTGACCGTCATCATGGCCGTGGCGGCGGTCGTGGTGTTCGGTGTCGTTTCGTTCAACCGTATGACCACCGACCTCATACCGGATGTGAACATCCCCTATGCGGTCGTGGTGACCACGTATCCGGGGGCCACCCCCGAAGAAGTCGAACGGGATGTGTCCATCCCGCTCGAGAG
>PUKL01000091.1 GCA_003552275.1 Mollicutes bacterium | reverse complement strand
TCCGCGGAGGCGTTTTTCATAATGTGAGACTCTTTTTGGAAAAGATGGTTATTCCCGCAAGATAGAAGAAGATTCCGATCACGACCAAGACGAGATAGTGCAACCAGACGATGTTTTCGAGGGGGAAGAGTTTCGCGTTGTCATAAAGAGTGAATAGCGTGAAGAAACGCAAGAAAGCGAACGTGTCCCCCACCCCGGCGAGCATGTCCAACACGAAGAAACCGACCGGGAAAGCGATGGCGAGACCCAAGGACTGTCTCGCTTCGCTGAAAGCGGAGGAGAAGAAGAATGTGATACCGCTCACGCTGAAGAAGAGGATGAAAGCCCCGAGATTCAGCAAAAGATACTTGCCGATGTCCAGTTCACCGGGGAACGTGGCGCTCATGAGGACAATGCCGTAAAGGGTGTTGAAGGCGAGGAGAGTGAACAACGACACAACAAGGAACACGGCCTGGGTGGTGATGATCCGTCGGCGCGGATGGGGTGTGGCGAGCAGATAGGCCATGGACCCGTCATCGACATATTTTCCGACGAGGCCGAAAGAGAGCATGATGGTGAAGATCATCGGGAAGAGGATGATGATGAAACCGTAGTAATAGCCACCGATGAATCCGGTCAGGGTGGCGTCGAAAATGACGAAACTGATCGCTTGCAGGAGTTCATCCGGAAACATCCGCATGAGTTCTTCCACGGCCTCGATGTCGTCGGGATCGTACATCGTGATGATGGTGAGCTTGTAGAAGGCCATGATGAGAGCGAAGATGATCCAGATTTTATAGCGGGCTTTGAGATTCATGACATAAAGCGCCTTATTCATGGTTTGCCCCCTCCTCCCGGTAGTAGTCCATGAAGATTTCTTCAAGGGATTGATGTTTGACATCGAGGCTTTTCACCCGGCATTGGGCCAGCTTTTCGAGGAATCCGTTGATATCGCCGCTCACGGCTATCTCGAGATCGTTGTTTCTCCGGGCGACGATCTCCAAGCCGTCGGTGTCGAGTTTTTTGATGTCACCGCCATCTTCGAGCGTCACGAGATAGATGCGGGTTTGTTTTTCCTTGAGGGCCTTCACATCTTCCAAGGCCATCTTCTCACCGTGTTTGATGATGAGTGCCCTGTCGCAAGTCCTCTCGACTTCACCGAAGTTGTGACTCGACATGAGAATCGTCTTGCCCCGTTTTTTCTCATTGTGGATGAGTTCCACGAAACGTCCCTGCATCAAGGGGTCGAGTCCGCTTGTCGGCTCGTCGAGGATGTAGATGTCGGGATCGTGCATGAAAGCCGCTACGATTGCGAGTTTCTGTTTCATCCCCTTCGACATTTTGCGGATGAAGGGACGAGGATTGAGCTCGAAACGTTCAATCAGTTCATCACGACGTTTTCGGCTCGTGAGTTTGCGCATCCTCGCTTGAAAATCGAGGAACTCGTCGCCCCGCATATGGTTGAAGAATGCGATCTCACCGGCGATGTAGCCGAGGTCTTGTTGGATGATGTGCGCATCCTGAAAAACAGGCATACCGTTGATGAAAGCTTCGCCTTCGTCGGGATGGATGAATCCGAGGAGTTGCCTGATGGTCGTGGTCTTTCCGGCCCCGTTCGGCCCGAGAAAACCGAATACTTCCCCCTTCTCCACCGAGAAGGAGAGGTTGAAGACGCCCCGCTTCGGACCATAGGACTTGGTGATATCACGGACTTCAATCATGGTTTCTCCCCCATAAGCGACGTTCGTCCACGACTTCATGGTAATAAGCGGCTCAGGGAAAGTCAATATTTTTTGCATTATCGGGTATACTACGTTTCAAAACCGGGCCAAACATCGTATAATGAAGGTGAATACGGACGGGGGTGATTCAGCATGGATGGATTTTTGGCGAGGGCGAAACATAAACGAAAAGCGATCATCGATGCCGCGGAGAAGATGTTCGCCTCGAAGGGCTACCGGGCGACGACGATGAAAGGTGTCGCCCGCGAGGCGGTCGTCTCGCCTGTGACGATCTACAACTATTTCGGCAGCAAAGAACGCTTGCTCTATGAAGTGGCGAAACGACTGTTCGAAAAGTATGCAAAAAGGTTCGAGACCATCGTCTATGACTCCTCATTGGCTTTCAAGGACAAGATGGAAGCCGTGTTGAAATTCGAACTTGACATGTTGGACGAGATCCACGACGACCTCTTGAAGATGCTCTATACCAAAGAGAGCAAGTCGTTGCGCGAACTCGGGAAATGGTACACGGAGAACCGCACTCTCGTCGGCATGCAACATCTCATCCGGGAAGGGAAGAAGGAGGGGGCCGTGGCCTCTTTCATCGATGAAGAATCCTTGATGGCCTACATCGAGCTTTTCCGCGGCATTTCCGAGCTGGACATCCGTCATGACAAGAAACGTCTCAAGGATCTCATGCACATGTTCTTCTACGGTATCGGAGGCAAACGTGCGCATTGAAAGACTGACCGAATACCGCAAGCTGGCCGCAGCATGTGCAAAGCTCCTTCACGAGACGTTTCCGCATGCCGTCGCACCGGATGTGGCGAAGAAATGTGTCGAGAATCTCCTCGACGAGAAGAATCTTCTTCTCGCCGCCAGTGAAGACGGCGATCTCGTCGGCTTCGTCGGCGCTTTGAAAGAAGAGTATTCGCACGCTGCCGAGTTGCATCCCCTCATCGTGAAAGCGGAACACCGGCATCAAGGTGTGGGGCGCCGCCTGGTCGGAGAGTTGGAGAGTCGGCTCGCGGCGGACGGTTTCCTCACGGTGTATCTCGGCACGGACGATGAGGATTTCCGGACGAGTCTCTCCGAAAGCGACCTCTTCGAGGACACCTTCGACAAGATTGCCGCCAACAGAAACAAAGCCGACCATCCATACAGCTTCTATGAGAAAATCGGCTACCGGATCGTCGGTGTCATCCCCGACGCGAACGGTCCCGCCAAGCCCGACATCATCATGGCCAAGCGCATCCGTCAAGCCTGAAACATCCCATCGACCCGGATGTGTTCTCTGTCATGTCCGTAACAACGACTCCACACGTCAAGTCGAAAGCGGGGAGATGAGCCATGCGACTTCCCGAATCGTTCCAACACCACATGAAAGAGATCCTCGGAGAAGAATTCGACGAATTCCTCTCCGTGTACACGAAAAACCATTATCGCGGTTTCATCCTCAATACCTTGAAGATGAGCGAGCAAGAGTTCCGCGACCGCTTTCCCCATGAGCTCAAGAACGTCCCTTGGCATCCCGACGGCTTCTATGCCCCCAAAGTGCGCGCTCTCGGTGACGATCCCCATCATCACGCCGGTCTTTTCTACATCCAGGAACCCTCGGCGATGGCCCCGGCGGCCGTGCTGGACGCCAAGCCCGGTGAACGCATCCTCGACTTGTGTGCGGCTCCCGGCGGGAAGAGTGTCTCCATGGCGATCGCCATGGAGAATGAGGGATTGCTCGTGGCGAACGACACCGACTACGGTCGTGCCCGCACTTTGTCTGGCAACATCGAGCGGATGGGGGTGCAAAACGCGCTTGTCACGAACCATCGCGCCGCCGACCTTGCAAAACGACTCCCCGGTTTTTTCGATGCGGTCATGGTGGATGTCCCCTGTTCTTTGGAGGGGATGTTCCGCAAAGAGAAAGAAGCGATTTCTTTATACAGGGACGATCTTCCCAAGCGCTTGGCCCCTTTGCAGGGGGAGCTCTTGGAAAACGCCCACGCACTCGCCCGCAAGGGAGGGAGGATCGTCTATTCAACCTGTACATTGAACACGACCGAGAACGAAGGGGTCGTTCGCGCTTTTTTGCGGAAGCATCCCGACACAACTTTGGTCCCCATCAAGAAGAAAGGCTCGCTCTCCGCGGGTGTCGACATGAAAGAAGCTCTGCGGATATGGCCCCACAGGAGCGAAGGAGAGGGGCATTTTGTCGCCCTTCTCGAGAAGAGGGAGGATGCTTCGCCCCGTGTGCCTCCGGTGGAAAAGGGCATACCTCTTCCCCCGCTTTTCGAAGTGTTCGCCAAGTCCTTCCTCCGCGCCTTGCCGGAAGGGACGCTCATCCGTAGAAAAGACACCCTCCACTTGTTCCCGGGACAGCTTATCGCTTTATCGGGGTTGAAGGTGCTCCGGGCGGGAATCATGCTCGGTGAAATGAAAAAGAGCCGTTTCGTACCCGCACATGCTTTGGCCCATGCGCTTCCGAAAGACAGTTTCCAAAGAACCGTCGATTTCGGAAGAGAAAGCGATGAAATCAAGCGTTACATGCGGGGGGAGACACTGAGGACGACCGAAAAAAACGGTCTTGTAGCGGTATGTGTCGACGGGGTGCCGCTCGGGTTCGCCAAAATCGTCGACGGGGTGTTGAAGAATCATTATCCCAAGGGGTTGCGTATATACTGAGGAGGTGGCCGTTTGGACCTTACAGGCAAGAATGTCGTATTGACCGGCGCTTCGAAAGGCATCGGCAGGGAGTTTTTGCATCTCCTTCTCGCCGAAGGGGCGCATGTTCTCGGGGTGAGCCGCTCCATCGAGAAGGATGCCACGCTTGTGCACGAGCGGCTCCGGGTGAAGAACGCCGATCTCTCCCGTCCCGAAGAGATCGATGCCGTCTTCGAGTATGCCCGAGGCCACTTCGGTCGCATCGACGTCTTTGTCGCCAATGCGGGCTTCACTTACTACGAGCTGCTCGAAAGAGCCGACTGGGAACATATCCGGTCCATCATGGATGTCAATGTCACAAGCGTCATCTACAGTGCCGTCAAGATGCGCGAGCTTTATCCCGCCGAACCGTTCGTGTTCATGGCGACGCTTTCGGCCGTCAGTTTCCTGTCGCTACCCGGATATGGGGTCTATAGTGCCACGAAGGCGGCATTGCGCGGTTTCTTCGACGCTTTCGAGCATGAACTCCCCGCGGACCAGAAACTCCTCCGGGTCTATCCGGTCGCGACCGCAACCGACTTCTTCGACAGGGCCGCCCAGGACAAGCCCCCGCCGCCCGTACAATCGGCTTCTCATGTGGCCATGAAGATGCTCGAGGGTCTGAAGAAGGAGAAAAGGCACATCTATCCCTCGCGTCTTTTCAAGTGGATGTACAGGCTTTTCCCATGGGCTTACGGACCATATTTGAAAAAACGCCGACAAGAATTGTTCGAGACTCGGGGGAGACCCCCGGGTGAAATCGATGAACGGAAGGATGAAGAATCATGAAAGATTTCAGTGTCGATCTCATCATCTGGCTACAGGAGACGGGAGGAAGGTTTTTCGAGCTTTTTTGGAACGCTGTCAGTCTGCTCGGCGAGGAATACTTCTATATCATCGTCTTGGCATCGATCTATTGGGCCTTCAACAAGAAGATGGGGGAGTTTCTCGCGGTTTCTTTGGGAATCGGGCTCTCCTTGAACAACGCCTTGAAGAATCTCTTCATGCGACCCCGTCCCTTCGAACAAGGTGAACCGGGTCACGGCATCATCGAAAACCGTCGTCCTGACACCGCGACAGGCTCCGCTTTCCCGAGCGGACACACACAAGGTGCCTCGACGCTCTTCTTTTCGATCGCCGTCTTTTTGAACAAATGGAAATGGTACGTTCTCGCCGCGGTGGTCACGGTTCTCATGATGTTCAGCCGTCTCGCTTTGGGCGTGCATTATGTCGAAGACGTCGTTGTCGGCGGCCTTCTCGGTGTCGGCGTGGCTTTCGGACACGCTTTCGTGTTTGCGAAATACAAAGACAACGACGAATCCCTGCATCGCTATTATTCCATACTCGCCATCGTCTTCATGCCGGGCATCTTCTATTTCCAAGGCGTCGAAGCGGCCGATTTCTACAAGGCTTACGGTCTCCTCATCGGCATCATCATCGCCTTGGCCATGGAGAAGAAACATATCAATTTCCGTGTCGATGTGCCTTGGACATTGAAGTTGCTCCGGATTGTGGTGGGCCTCGTCGTCGTGGCGGGCACACTCGTGTTGTTGGGGCTGCTTTTCGGCCTTTTCGGTCTGGAAGAGGAAAGTTGGTTCTTCAACCTCCTGCAATTCGTCCGTTACGGCATTGTGGCCTACACCGGCTTCTTCATCTTTCCGGGCATCTTCCATCGGTTGGGCAAGTGACATGTCCCGCGTGATCCATGAAGGTTTCCTGCCCAGGAAACCTTTTTTCTGCCGAAAGGGCGGCAAGGCTTCATTTCGATCACCGGTGTTTGACAAGATATCCGAACGCCGCATATAATCGGGATATACACCATATGAGGAGGCGTTCTTCATGGAAGTGAGGATTTTCAAGGACAAGGCGGCACTCAGCGATCATATCGCGGATTTCGTCATCGAAGAAATCAGGAAGAAGACTTCCTTCAATCTCGGCTGTGCGACGGGTTCGACATACAAAGGCGTCTATGAGCGCCTCGTGAAAAAGCACAACGAGGGACGGGTCTCTTTCGGGAAAGTCCGCACGTTCAATCTCGACGAATATCTCGACATCAACAAGGACCACCCCGAAGCCTACAGGAATTACATGAGCAGGCACTTTTTCGACCATGTGGACATCAACATCGCCAACACGCATTTCCCCCCGACCGACGAGCATGCCGAATACGAGTCGTATGACGGTTTCATCGCGTCGCAGGGCGGTATCGACCTCCAGCTTCTCGGCATCGGGACGAACGGACACATCGCCTTCAACGAGCCGGGGACCCCGTTCACGCAAAAGACCCACAAAATCCGGTTGGCCGATGCGACGAGAGAGGCGAACAGCCGGTTCTTCACTTCTTTGTCCGATGTGCCCCGTTATGCGGTGACGATGGGGATTGACACCATCCTCGGCGCGAAACGGATATTGCTCGCCGCAAGCGGCAAGGATAAGGCGGCGATTGTCAAGACCTTCCTCGAAGGTCCCATCAGCGAACGGGTTCCCGCGAGCGCCCTCAAGAAACATGACGATGTGGTTGTCGTCTTGGACGAAGCGGCGGCGCAAGATATCGAAAGGAAGCACCTTTGATGACGAAGACTCTGCGCTTGATGCGGACGGCAACTTCTGAAATGAGGGATGACGATGTTTGAACTGCACGATGTCGCCTACAAGGACATCTTGGAAATCGACGGCCTCATCATCCGACAAGGGGAGGTCACATGTCTCGTCGGGGAGAGCGGCGGTGGCAAGAGCACGTTGTTGAAGCTGTTGAACAAGACCATCTCTCCCACCCGGGGAAATATCCTCTACAAAGGGGAGAGTCTCGATGCGATCGATTCCGTCGAACACCGCCGGCATGTGGTCTACCTCAACCAGAGACCCCACCTCTTTCCGGGGACGATCAAGGACAATCTGTTGAAAGGGTTTCAGTTCCAACGCCGTCAAGTCCCCGCCGACGAAGTTTTGGAAGAAGTCTTGGTCAAGGTCCGGCTCCGAAAGCCTTTGCGTGCGGCCGTCACGAACTTTTCGGGCGGAGAGGCGCAACGCTTGGCCCTGGCGCGGGTGTTGCTCCTGGATGCGGAAGTGTATCTTTTTGACGAGCCCTCGAGCGCTTTGGACGACGAGACGGAAGACGTCGTCCTCGACACGGTCGTGAGATGTGTCAGGGAGGAAAAGAAGACCTTGGTCATGGTGACGCATTCGAAAGAACATGCGGTTCGTCTTGCCGACAGCATACACCACATCCGGGAAGGGCGACTGCAAGGTGGTGAAAAGGCATGAACACCGACATCATCGAACTCACGCATATCCAAGTGCTTCTAGGCTATATTTTCATCGTTTTGGTCTTCTTCATCCTGAAGAGACAAAACATCCGCAGAGAGAAGGAACTCTTCATCGCCACGCTGCGGATGACACTGCAGTTGGTGCTTGTGGGCTATCTACTCACGGTCATCTTCGAGAATCCCCACCCGCTTGTGACTGTGGCGGTGATCGCCGTCATGCTCGGTTTCGCGGTGTTCACGGTCTTTCGCAAGTTCAAGGGTCGTTTGAGTCCTTCTCTGAAACGGGTCGCGTTTTTGGCTCTCCCTTCGGGAAGCCTCATCGCCCTGATCTATTTCCTTTTCGTGGTCATCCGGGTGGAACCCTTCTACAATCCCCGGTATTTCATCCCCATCGCGGGGATGATCGTCGGCAACAGCATGACCGGGATCACCCTGGGCATCCACAGCATGATCACCCGCTTCACCGATCAGAAGGAGGCGGTGATGGAAGCGATGCATCTGGGGGCGACGCCCAAAGACGCATCCAAAGCCATCGTGAACGATTCCTTTGATGCGGCCATCATGCCCACCTTGAACAACATGCTCGGGATGGGGATCATCTTTCTTCCGGGGATGATGACGGGACAGATTCTCGCCGGTGTCTCACCGGTCACGAGTATCCTCTATCAGATCGGTGTCATGCTCGGGATACTCGGCGGTGTCGCCCTATCCACGTATTTTTTCCTTGTCATGGGTTATCGCACCTTTTTCAACAGCGAAGCCCAGCTGAAGACGATGTTGTGAAATCGGTCGTGTTATCCGTTTTATCATGTGCTATAATGCGTTTAGGAAGAGGGATGCGGAACAGAGATTCTCACCATAGAAAGGTTGAC
>PUKL01000005.1 GCA_003552275.1 Mollicutes bacterium | reverse complement strand
TTTTTCTCTACGCCTGAGCGCCTCCTCGATATCCGCTTCAGTGACGACGCCCTCGTCGACGAGGACGTCACCGAGGCGTTTGGGAGCGTTCTTGGCCATATTCACACATCCTTAGTCAATCGGTATAGATGATTTCGTTCACGGGAGCGTAATGCTCGAAGATGATCTCATAGTTGTCGAGGATCTCCCCGTTGGAGCCGTGGACTTCACGTCTGATTCTGACGATTCGGCCGTTGTGGCCCTCTTGGACCTCGCCGGGGTCGTTCGTGGTCATGGTCTCATAAGGGATCTCTGTTTCCGTCTGTTCCACTTCGACGCTGTCGACATAGGGGCATCCCCTGATGCGGGCCCCGAGGTCGCCCACCGGAGTCAGATGGAATTCGATTTCGAAATCGAGGAAGCATTCGTTCTCGATCACGAAGTCGAAACCGGCCGGGCGGTTCACCCGCACGTTGCGGCCGAAGTATGGATAATTGTCGATCGTGTAGACTTCGAAGTTGATGCGGGGATTGTAGTGTCTTTCGATGATGCCGATCCTTGTGGGGATGATGGCATCAAGAATCGCCGAACCGATGACATCGAGTTCGGCGGAGCTGAATTCTTCTCCGAAAGAATCGAGGATGCTCACCGTCGTCATGGAAGAAAGCAGGATTTTGGCATCCTCGTGGGCGTCCTCGATCTTTGCGAGCAGGGCCTCTCCGTCCATGCCCGGGCGGAGGGGGGCGCTTCCTTCACTCACGACACTGATGAAGGACTCTCTGTCGAAGACGTAATTGTTCAATTGTTTGCGGGAGAGCTCCCGTAAAAGCGCGGCATCGTCCAAGATATCCTCGATCATCTCGTCGATGTCGAACTGGTCGGTGAAATCCGCCATGAAATGCATCTGGTTCAGTTCGAAATCGATGGTGTTCAGCGCCGAGGCCGGAAAACTCACGACAAGCGGAGTCCTGGAGCCGTTGCGGACATTCGCCATCGTGGCGTCGAAATCGAAATCCAAGAGATCGCGGTCGATCTCGTAATAATAGCCCTGATAACCGGCCTCATAGGTGACCGAGTCGTCCTCGAGCCAACGGGAGACTCTTTGTCGCACCTTTGCTTCGGCCTCGCTCTCGTTCAAGCCCCCGACATAGACATTGCCGACGACGGTGTTCGCCTCGTACACACCGATGTTGAAGCCGGTGATCATGAAATAGAAGATAACGAGGCTCCCCGCACCGATGGCCAACACGATGGCGGTATAGGTATAGTAGCCGATGTTGCTGTTGCGAAAACGTGAAAACATCCCCATCACCATTTCCTTGTTGCAGCTTGTATGGAATTTCTTTCATTATACAACACCCGCACCCCTTTTACAAAGATGCATTCACCCATTTTTTTCATACTCTTACATAAAAAGGGAGCGAAAACACGATTGCGGGTGAGCTTTTTGCTTGTCAAGCGGCAAACATGGTATAATACATATGAAATTTATGGCGGTGATCATGATGAAACTGAATGGAAAAGGTTTCTCCCTCTTGGAAATTTTGGCCGTCATCATGTTGACGGCGGCCGTCGTCTTCCCCCTCCTCGCCTCCCTCACCGGCAACATGGAGGTGAACGACCGTGTGCGTCGCCGTAATGCGGCCTCGCTTGTCACGGTCTCCGCTTTGCAAGGATTCAACGCCGCCCCGTTCTCGAGACTCGATGAAGCGCTCAAAGACCACGTAGAAAACCACGAAGAGGCCTACATCTATTTCGACAAGGATATCTGTGCCGCCAAAGAGGCCTATGACATCCCCGCAGGCTCGAATGTTTGGAACGTTTGTGAACTCGTGTTCGATTTGAAAATGGCCAACGAGACGTTCGCCGCCGAAAATTTCCGCGTTTTCCTCTACTACAAGGAAGATGTTGTGGCGTATCCGCCGGATGAGGACGATGTCCCCTTGGAAGTCATCCGCGAGATGGAACAAGCCGATGAAGTTCTCTTGAACATCACCGTCTGGCTCCGCTATGACGCCAAGCACGAGCGCACTCTGGTGCGAAGTGGCTTCATGACCGAAAGGCCGGAGGTGGGATCGTCATGAGGATGAACGACCAACGCGGCCTGACGATCTTCGAAGTCCTGCTTTCCATCTCCATCGGTAGCATCGCCCTCATGATTCTCATGAGCATCCTGACGGTCACGCTTCTTTCCAAGAACGAGTCCGAATATGTGAACAATCTCAGCGAAGAAATCTATCAGATCAATCATCGTCTCCGACACTCTTTCAATGATGAAATCGGTTATGGTTCCGTCCACGAGTTCGAGACCGAGAGTGATGAAGAATTCATCTTCATCTTTGTCGACGAGTTCGATTACACCTTCGATGAGGAAACGGGCATCATCAAGCCCGACCCAGACTATGACAAGACCATTTTCGTCCTCTGGCTCGATGTCAGTGACGATGCGGAAAGAAACGGCCTCTTCTATTTCGAGTACAAAGGCACCGAAATCGACTATGCAAGCCTTGAAGAACAGCGCTCTGAAACGCACCGCCTCGGCAGCAAGCGACTCGTCTTCAGCCCCGAGTCGGAAATCGTCTTGACCCGCTGTCTCCGTTATCATTCGGAATCTGTCAAAGACGCGGTTGATCCCTACAGCACGTGTGCAAACGCCTATATCGAACTCAATTTCCACGTGGGTCTCCGCTTGCGCAGTGGCGAGGTCACCGATTTCCGTCAGAAGTTTTCCACGCTATTTTATTGATTAATACAAAGTATATGATAGACTATGCTTACCTAGTATGTATGAATACTAGGAGGTGAAACCAATGAGGAAGAGAATCTTGCAAAACGAAAAAGGAAGCGTGCTTACCGTCGCGATTGCTTTGATTGCGCTTCTTTCGTTTGTCGTGACTTCGGTCACCGCCTACACCTACAACTCCGCCGAAAGGTCTTACAGCTCCTTGGAAGGCCAAATGGAGCGTATGAGAAGCGAGACCTACATCAACAGGGCCATCACACGATTCCATGAGTACATCATCAAAGCTTATGAGGACGGGGATTGGCTTACGGAAAACTTCTTTGACGAGTTCAACGCCGACCCTGATGCATCCCCCTCTTTCCATGAAATCTATCAAGAACTACTCGAGGACTTTCAAGTCACCGTCAGAGACATGGAGGACAATGACGATCCGCTGACAAGGACCTACCGCTTCTCGCGCACGAGGGAGGACGGTACAAGAATACGTCGTGATTTCTTCCTCTCCTTCCACGGATCGGAAATGGAAGAGATGCCCACCAGTTCGGAAGACTATGTCAGCAACATTGAAAAAGAACTCAAGGAAGGAAGCACAGAAGCAAGTTCCGACGAGTTCGAGTCCGGCTCCACTGATAGTGCGGAAGTCGGAAGTGACGGCGTGACTCTCAATGATGACATGTATATAGACGGCGACACGAGTTTCGATTCATTCACCACCGATGCCGACGCCGAGTTCAATCTGGACGGTAACTTCTTCGTTGTCAATGGTAACTTGACCATCAGCGATGGTCAGGCCACCGTTCCACCGGACAATACGAGCTTTTCGAAGATCTACTCCGATGAACCCACGCTTGTTTTGGTGCTCGGAAACCTCTACATCAAACAGAACCGTTCATTGGAGATCGAGAACGTGAATTTCATTGTGACCGGTTATGTGGACATGCTATTCGAATGGTCGCATGACCAACATCGCCGACTGAGCGGGGAAAATTTCGCCATATACTCCTTCGAAGACGACACTCTGTATGAAGACAGGGTCTGGGACACCCTTCTCGGCAGGATTCGTGAAGAGGATGATTACACCCAAGAAGAAGGTTATGACCCCTTGGACAATGAACTGAACTTCAACGTGCGTGATGACGAACCCTTGCATTTTGAAGATACCTTCTATGTTTACAACCACGGCAACGACAACTATATTTACACCTACATCGGCCCCGTCGCCCACGATGATGAAGACAGGGTCACCCTGGAAGACATCTATGATATAGTATCCCCCACATCGTCGGAAGGAACCATCGGCTCCGGCTACTCTCCCTTCCGTCCCGACGATGACAACGGTGAAGATTGATCCAAGACAAACCAAAGCCCCGGTTGCAGTTCACAAGCAACCGGGGCTTTTTATGTGGGGTATTCTTCAGTCTTCCAAGAGGTCTTTGAACTTGACGCGCGGGTTCCTTGCGGCTTGGGCCTCGTCGAGGCGGCGCACCGGGGTGGTGAGCGGCGCCTTCTTCAAGGTTTCGGGGTCTTCTTTCGCCTCTTCGGCGATCTTCTTCATGATGTCGATGAAGGCGTCAAGTGTCTGTTTGGATTCATTCTCGGGCGGTTCGATCATCATCGCCTCACGATAGAGAAGCGGGAAGTAGACCGTGGGCGGATGCATGTCGAAATCGAGGAGGCGTTTGGCCACATCGAGTGCCCTAAGCCCATGGGGATTGTCCTTCAGACCGTCGAATACGAACTCGTGCTTGCAGATTTCTTGCACGGGCAGCTTGTAGTGGCTCTTCAAGGACTCCTTGACATAGTTCGCGTTCAAGGTGGAGAGTTTCGCGATGTCGCGGAGATTGTCCTTGCCGATGGTCCTGAGATAACTGTAGGCCTTGATGACGACGTTGATGTTGCCCAAGAAGTGGCTCACCTGGCCGATGGAATCCTTGCCGATGCCGTCCACGAGATAGAGGTCGCCCGCTTTACGCACCACGGGAGCGGGGAGGAAGGGTTTCAACTCTTTCGTCACACCCACGGGCCCGCTGCCCGGTCCGCCCCCGCCATGGGGGGTGGAGAAGGTCTTGTGCAGGTTGATGTGGGTGATGTCGAAGCCCATGTCGCCCGGACGGGCCACGCCGAGAATCGGGTTCAAGTTCGCGCCGTCGTAATAGAGGAGACCGCCCGCGTCATGGACGAGTTTGGCCATCTCGAGGATGTCCTTTTCGAACATGCCGACGGTGTTCGGGTTCGTGAGCATGATGCCCGCGACTTCGTCGTCGAGCACTTCTTTGAGATGATCGATGTCGACGGTGCCGTCGCAATGGTCGCCTTCGCAGTTCGATTTCACTTCGACGACATCGAAGCCCGCGACGGCCGCACTGGCGGGGTTGGTACCGTGGGCGGAGTCGGGCACGATGATCTTTGTGCGCTTGAAGTCGCCCTTGGCTTCATGATAGGCTCTGATGATCATGAGGCCGACATGTTCGCCGTGAGCGCCGGCGTAGGGGTTCAACGAATAGGTGTCGAGGCCGCTGATCTCGGCGAGCATCTTCTGGGTTTCATAATAGATCTGCAGGATCCCTTGCACGGTCTCGACGGGTTGATAGGGATGGAGCGAGGTGAAGCGGGGATCCTTCGAGACTTCGAGGTTGATCTTCGGGTTGTATTTCATGGTGCAGCTGCCCAAGGGGTAGAACCCTTTCTCGATGCCGTGGTTCTTGAAGCTCACGTTGGTGTAGTGGCGCACGACGTCGAACTCGCTCACCTCGGGGAGGTCGGCCTCCTCTTCGCGGAGGAGGTTTTCGTCCATGTCGTAGTCCTTGACGGGTGAAACCGGGAGGCTGTAGCCTTTACGGCCTTCCACCGATTTTTCGAATATGAGGTCGCCGTAGTATTTTGCCATCTTACATCGCCCCCAGTATGCGGATGACTTCATCCATCTGTTCTTTGGTGCGCTTTTCCGTCACCGCGAAGGTGACGAGATCCTTCTTCTCTTCCGCGAAGCGTCCTTGCGCGAGGGGGCCGAGATAGCCTTTCTCGCGGAGGACTTGGTTGATTCTATCGGGATCCAGGGTCGTTTTCAGGGTGAACTCCTTGAAGAAGGGCTTTTCGAAGGGGTCCTCGAAAGAGGGCAGCTTTTCCAGCATGCTTTTTAGATAATGGGCGTGGTTGTAGGAGGTCTTTTGGACTTCTTTGAGGCCCTTCTTGCCCATGAGGGAGAGATAGATCGTCACATGGAGGGCCATGAGACTCTGGTTCGAACAGATGTTCGATTTGGCCTTCTCTCTCCGGATGTGCTGTTCCCGGGCTTGCAGGGTGAGGACATAGGCCCTCTTGCCTTCGACATCTTCGGTCACCCCGCAGATGCGGCCGGGCATCTGGCGCATGAGCTTGCCGGTCGTGGCCATGTAGCCGATGTAGGGTCCGCCGTAGGATAGCGGCACGCCGAGGGTCTGGCAGTCACCGACGGCGATGTCGGCGCCCCATTCGGCGGGCGTCTTCAGATAGGCTAACGTCGAGGGGTCTTGGTTGATGATGAAGAGGGACTTGTTGTCTTGGAGTTTGTCGGCGACACCCTCCAAGCTCTCGATGATGCCGTAGACGTTCGGGGTCTGCACAATGAAGGCGGCGGTGTCCTCGTCGAGTTTCTCCGCGAGGTCGTCTTTGTCGAAAACGCCGTCAGCTTCATCCACGAGGACGATCTCGATTCCCCTAGGATGCGCATAGGTGCGGAGCACATTCAAGACGTTGGGGTTGATCGTGGCGGCGACGAGCACTTTCTTGCGCTTCTTCTTCACCGCCATGAACATCGCTTCGGCCGTGGCCGTGGCCCCGTCATACATCGAGGCGTTCGAGACGTCCATGCCCGTGAGCTCGGTGATCATCGTCTGGTACTCGAAGATGTATTGGAGCGTACCTTGCGAGACCTCGGGCTGGTAGGGGGTGTAGGCGGTCATGAACTCCTGTCTTTCGAGCAGGTAGGGGATGACGCTCGGGGTGTAGTGGTCGTAGGCCCCGGCCCCCATGAAAGGCACGAGCGGCTCATTCTGGCTCGCGAGGCGTTCAAAATGTTCGCGGAGCTCGATTTCCGAGAGGCTTTCGGGAAGGTCGAGGTCGACCCCCTTCAGCGCGTCGGGAATCTCCGCGAATAGATCGTCCATCGAGGAGACGCCGATCCGCTCGAGCATCTTCTCGATGTCTTTTTCGGTGTGCGGGAGATATTTGTGCATGATCCTCCCCCTATTCTTTGCTCATGTTTTCGTATTCTTCGGCGCTCATGAGTCCTTCGAGTTCGCTTTCGTCTTCGAGCTCGATCTTGACGATCCAGTTCTCATAGGGATCCTCGTTCAAGAGCTCGGGCGATTCTTCGAGGGCCTCGTTCACGGCGACGACGACACCCGTGACGGGAGCCATGACGTCACTGGCGGCCTTGACGGACTCGATGGCGGCGAACTCTTCGCCCTTTTCGAGGTCGTCGCTCTCCTCGGGCAGTTCGATGAAGACGATCTCGCCGAGTTGGTCCTGCGCATAGTCGGTGATGCCGATGTAGGCATGTCCGTTCTCGATGCGCACCCATTCATGGGTCTCGGTGTAGCGGAGGTCTTTCGGGGTTTTCATTGTCTCACTCTCCTATCCTAATTTTCAACTTTTCTTTCTTCTATAGAACGTCTTGTTTCGCACGCGCGCTTGCAGCATGCGCTTGCGCACCTTCACGGTGACGATGGTGCCCTTCTTGGCGTGTTCCACGGGCAGTATGGCCGTCGCCAGGGGCTTTTCGATGGTCGGCGAGAGATAACCCGACAAGGTCCTGCCGATCGTCTCACCTTCATGAAGGATGTCATAGCCTTCGCGGAGGATGCCCTTGTCCAAGAGTTCGAGGCCGACGACTTTGCGTTCGAGCCCTTCTTCTTTCTGTCTTTTCAGCACGTCTTGGCCGATGAAACCCGCTTTGCGCACATCGACGGCGAAGCCGTAACCCGCTTCCAACGGGGTGATGTCGGTGTCGATCTCATGACCATAGAGCGGGAGACCCGCTTCGAAACGGAGGGTGTCGCGGCAGCCCAGCCCGGTGGGGAGGAGTCCTTCGTTCTCTTCCAAAAGACGGGCGAAAAGCATCTTCACATCGTCGCCTTCGCCATAGATCTCGAAGCCGTCCTCGCCCGTGTAGCCGGTGCGCGAGACGAGGAAACTCTTGCCGGCGATGTCGAATTCGGCGAACGTGAAGAAACGGATGGCCGCGAGGTCGGTCTCGGTGTATCTTTGCAGGATTTCTTCGGCTTGCGGACCTTGCAGAGCGATCTCCGCATAAGAGTCGCTCTTGTCGATGACCGTGGCGTCGAACGTGTTCTTTTTTTGGATCCAGGCGAAGTCCTTGTCCTTGTTCGCGGCGTTCACGACGAGCAGGTAGAACTCGTCGTTCACCTTGTAGACGAGGAGGTCGTCGACCACACCGCCTTTTTCGTTCGTGAGGAATCCGTATTGAATCTCTTGGGCGGTCATCGCCCGCACGCGGTTGGTGAAGATGTGGTCGATAAGGTCGGTCGCCTCGCTCCCGAGGACATGGATCTCGCCCATGTGGGAGACGTCGAAGACGCCGGCGTGATTGCGCACGGCATGGTGTTCTTCTTTGATGGAGGAATACTGCAGGGGCATCTCGTAGCCCGCGTATTCGACCATGCGAGCCCCCAAGCGAATATGTTCTTCATAAAGGGCGGTCTTTTTCATGAGGGTCATCCTTTCTGCACTGTTGTCGCTTCCAACATCTACTAATTATAGACCATTGTAAGCACTTTCGCAAGCAGTACGGAGCGGGAAATGGTCACAAGAAGTCCCATCCCGACATTGAATAATCCGTCCGATGTGGTAAAATTGAGAAGAAGGCCGCACAATGGACCACACGGGGAGTGAAGATATGAAAAAAGGACACAAGGACGCGCTCGTCGTCACCGGCATCTACACGGTGTTCGGTGTCACCTGGATTCTCTTTTCCGACTGGCTGCTTTTCCGTGTGGCGCCCGACCTTGAGGCTTTCGTCTACTTCAGCGTCGTCAAGGGTCTGGTATATGTGGCCATCTCGGCGGCGGTGATCTTCTCTGTCCTCATGTACCAACACCACCGGAACGAAGCTCTGTCGAAACGATTGTCGACCCGCGAAGAGAGCGGAAAGCGATTCGCCGAGCTCTTGTCCATGCAAAAGCAGCTCCTTTTCAACATGGTCGACGAATCCCCGCTGCCGGTGATGTTGCATACGGAGAACAAGGAAGTCGTCCGTCTCTCCAAACACTTCACGGAACGCACCGGCTACAGCAAAACCGACATCCCCACCATCCGCGCCTGGGTCGAAAAGGCCTTCAACCGCCGCCACGACGACATGTACGAACACATCGCCAAGACCTACGACATCGAGGAGCGGGTGTTCGAGGGCAACTTCACCATCATGACGAAACACCGCCGCAAACTCTCCTGGGACCTCTATTCCGTCTATATCGGCCGGGACGAGAGGGGCCTCCGGGTCATCGCCACCATCGCCATCGACCTCACCGAACAAAAAGAGAGAGAAAAGAGCCTGACCCACCTCTCCTATCACGACGACCTCACCGAACTCTACAACCGGCGCTATTTCAACGAAGTGAGCGACCTCTACAAAAACAAAAAGGACGTCGGCATCCTCTTGGCCGACATCAACGGACTGAAACTCATCAACGATGTCTTCGGCCATGAAGAGGGCGATCGGATCCTTATCCGTTTCGCGCGGCTCTTGCAGGACAATCTCCCCAAAGAGAGTGTCATCGCCCGTCTCGGCGGCGACGAGTTCGTCGCCGTCATCCAGCGTTTCAACGCCCAACACGTGAAAGAGGCCATCCGCGACATCAAACACGAGATCCGCCGCGGCGCGAGCGACATCCCCTTCCTCTCGGCCGCGTTCGGCTACAGCAAAAAAGCGGAGAACCACACCCTGCGGCACGCTTTCCTCTCCGCCGAGAACATGTTGTACAAAGACAAGATCCACGAATACAACCGCCAGACGAAAGGCGTCACCGAAGCTCTCCTCGAGAACCTCTATAAAAGGACCGACGAAACGCCCGAACACCTTGAAAGGCTGACCCGTCTTGGCACCCGCATGGCCGACCGGTTGAAACTGCGAAAGCATGAGCGCGGTGAACTCTTCCGGCTCATCAAACTCCATGACATCGGCAAGATCAGCCTGGACAAGCGTCTCTTCAGCGAGGCCGGCCAATACGACCCCGAACTCGCCCAAGAGGTCACCCGCCACGCGGAGATCGGCTATCGCATCGCGAATGCGCTGCCCAAACTGAAAAACGTCGCCTATGCCATCCTCACCCATCACGAACACGTCGACGGCTCGGGCTACCCCTTCGGACTGAAAAGCGAAGAGATCCCCCTTTCGGCCCGGATCTTCCGCATCCTCGACGACTATGACATTCTCGTGAGCGGTACGAGCGGCGAAGAGCACACCAAACAAGAGGCCCTCGCGAAACTCATCAGCCACCGCGGGACCTACTACGACGAAAAACTCCTCGACGTGTTCGTCGAGGAGATGGAAGACTGATTCTACCAGCAGTCGGGCTCGAACCGACACGGCCTCATCGGCCACCAGATTTTGAGTCTGGCGCGTCTACCCATTCCGCCATGCTGGCTTGTCTACAGACATTATAACAAAAATCCGCAAAAAAGGAACATGGTCATGTTCCTTTTTTTTGCGCTTTTTCCCGTTCTTGGCGGTAGGCCTCGTTGTAGACGCACTTGAAATTGTCGATGACCTTCTCGAGATGGTGCACGGTGTAGATGCGGGCCAAGTCGACATCGCGGTGGATGATCGCCTCATAGATCCGCTTGTGGTGGGCGACATTCTCCTCGAGGGCGTCTTTGGTCACGATGGCGTATTTCGGCCGGAGTGTCTTCTGCAGGACGTCCCAGATGATGATATGGACGTTGTGGAGGAAACGGTTGCGGGAATACTTGCTGACGAGGAGGTGGAACTTCTTGTCCAGTTCGAAGAAATCGTCCTCTTCTTCCAACGCCTCCATCTTGGTGATGATCCTTCCGAGACGCTTCTTTTCGCCTTCGGTGACATGCTGGGCGCAAAGTTGCACCGAAAGGGCGTCGAGCGCCCGCCTTACTTCCATGAGCTCGAGATAGTCCGTGTTGTGCAAGAGGGTCGGGGTGAACACGGAAAGGTAGTTGTCGTGCTTGGGCTGGTTCACATAGGTGCCGCCGCCCTTCCGTTTCGTGACGAGACCGATGGCGGAGAGTTTCTCGATACCCGCGCGGACGGAGACCCGGCTGACATTGAGGATCTCGCCGAGTTTCGCCTCCGAAGGCAGCCGCTCGCCGGGTTTGATTTCGCCGCTTATGACAAGACCCTCGATATAGTCGTAGACCTTCTGGCTTTTCGTCTTGGTCACGGTGCTTCCCCCCTTGTTCGTGCTTGATGCGTCGTCTTCTTGTGTGTCATTATAGCACAAGCGGGGAAGAAAGGGAAGAATCTATAATACAACTTTCCCCCTACACAAAAACGGGCCCGCGCGGGCCCGTTTCCTCAATCGCTTTTGCCGCCTTTGTCGAACTTGCAGGTGTCGATGCCGAAGATGCGATAGATCCCGCACCAGGACACCGAAGCCGTGAAGCCGAGGATGACGGCCGGCAAGAGCAGCCAATACCATGCCCCCTGGAAGATGACCGCCAAGACGATGAGGACGATCGCGAGGATGTAGCGGATGGCTTGGTCGACTTTTCCGACATTCTTTTTCATACAACACCTCTCACAACGTATTCTTCTGTTTCATGATTCACTTGATCTGGTTCGCACACACCAACAAGGGGTCGTAGACGGGCGAGAAAGGCGGGGCGTAGGCGAAATCCGCCTGCCGGAAGGTGTCGGCGTCCATGTTCGCCCAAAGCGCCAAGGCGGCCGCATGGAGCCTTTGGGCGACCCCGTCGGCGCCGAAGAGTTGGAACCCGAGGAGACGCTTGTCTTCGGGGCGATAGACGATGCGCACCTTGATCCTTTCCATCCCGGGATAATAGCCGGCCCGGGAGGGCGCTTCGATCGTGACGCTTTCGGCGGGGATGTTCGCTTTTTTCGCCTCTTGCAGGCTGAGGCCCGTCTTCGCGGCGGTGCGGTCGAAGACTTTCACGACGAAGGAACCGAGGACGCCCGGAAATTCCGCATCACGTCCCGCTATTTGCTCGGCGACGATGCGACCGGTCTTGTTGGCGTGGGTGCCGAGGGGGATGTGGACGTCACGCTCGAGGATTCGGTGGCGGACGCTCGCGACATCACCCGCCGCATAGACATCGGGAAGTCCGGTCTTCATGGCCGCATTCACCCTGATGGCGCCGTTCGGCAAGAAGGAAAGGCCGCTTCCGGCCAAGAAGGCCGTGTTCGGTTTCACGCCGACCGCCTCGATGACGAAATCGGTCTCCACTTCACCCGCAATAGTCAAGACCCGGAAACGTCCGTCACGCTCTGCATAGCCCTTGACGGTCGCACCGGTCTCGATATTGACACCGTGACGCGCGAGCTCTTCGCGCGCGGCACGACCGAACTCGGCGTCGAGTTGCGGGAGGATTTCCTTTTCGCGTTCGACAATCGTCGTACTGATCCCCCGGGATACAAAGGCTTCGGCGAGTTCGATGCCGATGAAACCGCCGCCGATGATGACGCCGCGTTCGGGGTTCTTCTTTTCGAGAAGGTCTTTCAAGCGGCGCATGTCTTCCATGTCGTTGAAGGTGAAGACGCGCTCGTCGACCGTATCGGGAAGACCGAGGCGGATGCCGTCGGCCCCGGTGGCGATGAGAAGCTTGTCGTAGGTCTCTTTCTTTTCTTGCGCATTGACGTGGTCATAGACGGTGAGCTCTTTCTTCTCGGCGTCGAAGGCCGTGACTTCGTGCTGAAGGTGCAGACGGATGTCCTTTTCTTCAAAATCTTTCGGGCTCCGTGCATAGAGGGAGGTTTCTTCGGGAATCTCCCCCTTGATGTGGTAGGGCATCCCGCAAGCGCTGTAGCTCACATCGTGCCCGCGTTCGAAGACGACGATCTCCACCTTGTCGTCGAGGCGGCGGAGCTTGCTCGCCGCACTCATGCCGGCGGCGTCGCCGCCGATGATGACAACCCGCATGACAATCATCCTTTCAACCGTATTATACCAAAAAGGAGGCGAGATGTGCACATCTCGCCTCCTTCGATCACGCGGCGACGTCCGCGAATTGGTTGGTGTAGAGTCTGAAGTAGTTTCCGCGCCGCGCGAGGAGCTCTTCGTGGGTGCCCGCCTCGATGACGCAGCCGTGTTCGAGCACGAGAATCTTGTCGGCGGCCGTCACGGTGGAAAGCCTGTGGGCGATGACGATGGACGTGCGCCCCGCCATGATGGTCTCGATCGCTTTCTGGATCCTTTTTTCCGTGGTCGTGTCGACCGAGCTCGTGGCTTCGTCCAAGATGAGGATGGCGGGGTCGCGGATGAGCGCCCGGGCGAACGAGACGAGTTGTTTTTGGCCGACGGAAAGGCGGGAACCGCCCTCTTGGACCTCGGTGTCGTAGCCCTTTTGGAAGGTCTCGATAAAGTCGTGGGCGCCGACGAGCTTCGCCGCTTGGATGATCTCTTCCTCGGTCGCGTCGAGCTTGCCGTAGCGGATGTTCTCGCGGATCGTGCCGGAAAAGAGCTCCGGCGTCTGCAAGACGTAGCCCAGATGCGCGTGCAGCCAAGATAGCGAGCGTTCGCGATAATCCGTGCCGTCGACGAGGATCCTACCTTCGGTGGGCTCATAGAAACGGCAGACCAGATTGACGATCGTGCTCTTGCCGGCGCCAGTCGCGCCGACCAAGGCCACGGTCTCGCCGGGGGTGATGTCGAGGTTGAAGTCTTTGAGCACTTCCTCCCCTTTGGTGTAGCGGAACGAGACGTTCTCGAACGTGATGCGGCCCCTGACGGGCTCGAATGCTTCGGTCTTCGGGTCAAGAATGGTGCCATACTGCTTTTTCACATCGTCCGTATCGTCGATGTCGGCTTTTTGGTCGATGAGGCTTACGACCCTTTCGGCGCTCGCTTGGGCTTGTTGGAAATGGGCGAGCACGTTCGCGAGCTGCATCACGGGGTCGAAAAACTGGCTGACATAGCTCAAAAAGACATAGAGCAGGCCGACTTGGATGATGCCGTCCCGGACGTCGATACCGCCGAAGTAGAGGACGAGGGCGGTGGCGATGGAAGCGAGGAAAAGGATCGTGGGGAAATAGAGTCCCGCGAAGAGCGCCGCCCGGATGGAGTGTCTTTTCATGCGCGAGGTGAGCTGGTCGAAATCGGTGTAGTTCTTCTCTTCGAGCACGAGGGTCTTGGTGGTCTTCGCCCCGAGGATGCCTTCGTTGAAAGCGCCGGTGATCTTCGAGTTCTGCTTGCGGATGTCGCGGTAGGCGGAAAGGATCCGCTTGCGGAAGAACATACTGAGATAGACGAGCAGAGGCATCACCGAAAGCGCGATGAGCGCGAGTTGCCAATTGAGGATGAGCATCACCGTCGCGAGGCCGACCATCATGAGGCCGCCCCAGGTGATGTCGATGAGCCCCCAGGAGAGGATGTCGGAGAGCTGCCTCGTGTCGCTCGTCATCCTAGCGACGATCCAGCCCACCGGCGTGCGGTCGTAATAGGAGAAAGGAAGCTCCTGCAGCTTCTTGAAAGCCTTTTGCCGGATGATGTGGGCGAGGTGGTTCTGCACTTTCTCCGCGAAATAGATGAAGGTGTAGACGAGGATGCCCATGACGATCATGAACACGACATAGACACCGACGAAGAAGGGCAGGACCGAGAGGTCGCCGGTTTCGATGATGACATCGATCCCGTAACGGTTGATCAACGGATAGGCGATGTCCGCGGCCGCCAAAAGCACGCCGCAAAGGATGACGATCACCACATAACGACGCAAAGGGCGCATGAAAGAGATGATGCGCTTCCAGGTTCGTTTGTCGAATTCCTTCTTGACGAAGGTCTCTTCCTCAAAATGCTGCATGGTCCTCACCCCCTTCTTCGATGATGCTGCCGTCTTGGCGCAGGGTTTCGGTCTGTTGTTTGTATAGTTCGGCATAGAGGCCGCTTTCGCGGACCAGACTCTCATGGGGGCCCGAAGCCGTGATACGGCCGTTTTCGAGCACGATGATCCGATCGGCCTCCATCGCGGTCTGGATTCTGTGGGTGATGATGAACACCGTGGTTTCGCGCCAATGTTTCATGAGAGCCTTGCGGATCTGGATGTCGGTCTCGGCGTCCACGGCGGACAAGGAGTCGTCGAAAACGAGCACGGGCTTTCTCTCGAGCAACATCCGCGCGATGGCGAGACGCTGTTTCTGCCCGCCCGAGAGGGTGACGCCGCGTTCACCGACGACGGTGTCGTAGCCGGCTTCGAAATCCTCGATGTCCTCATGGAGTCGCGCCGTCCGCGCAGCTTCGCGGATGTGTTCCGTGTCGGCCTCGCGGTTCAAGATGGCGATGTTCTCGCGGACCGTCTTCGAATAGAGGAACGGCTCTTGGAGGATGATGCCGACATGTTTGCGCAAGTGTTTCTTGTTGATGGAGCGGATGTCTTTTCCGTCAAAGAGGATGTGCCCCGCGGTGGGCTCCAAAAGACGCACGAGCAGGTTCATGAGCGTGCTCTTGCCGCTGCCCGTCCGGCCGACGACGGCCAGGGTCTCTCCGGGCGCGGCCGTGAAGCTGATCTCTTTCAAGAGCGGTTTCGTGTCGTCGGCGAACTGGAAGCCGACATTTTCGAAACGGATGTTGCCCGAGATCGCCGGGGTTTCGCCCTCGTCATGCGTATGTTCGTCCTCTTCATCCATGATTTCGTCGATCCGCTCCAAGGCTACTTGCGTCTTGCCGAAGTCGCCGACGATCCGGCCGAGTTGCCGCAAAGGCCAGACGATCATGCCGAGAAGACTCAAGAAGGCGATGAATTCGCCCGTGGCGAGTGTCCCCGTCACGACGCTGTAGATGCCGAAAGAGGCGGTGAGGGCGTATTGACCGAAGATGAGGAGGTCGGTCGAGCTCCAAAAGAAGGCCATCAAGCGAGTGAGACGCATGGATTCGTCGCGAAAGTCGACCGAGGTCGCATCGAACTTCTCCATCTCGAAAGGCTCGTTCGCGAAAGCTTTGACGACGCGGTTGGAGGTCACGTTCTCCTGCACGGCGCTCGTCATGCGGCTCTCGGCCTCTTCGACCTGACGGAAGATGCGTTTGACATAGATGAAATAGACGATCGCCGCCGTGAGGACCACGGGCGTGATCGCGAGCGAGATGACAGTCATCCGTGGGGACATCAAGGACATCTGCACGATGGCGAAAACCACCAAGAACAAAAGCCTGAGCACATCGACGAGCTGTTCGCCGATGAAGCGGCGATAGGTCTCGACATCCGTCGTCGCCCGCTGCAATAGATCGCCCGTCTCCGCTTGCGAGTGATAGGAGAAAGAGAGGTTCTGCAGGTGGTCGTAGATCCGGTTGCGCATCTTGTAGGCCGTGCGTTCGGTGAAAACGGCGAAGATCGCCCGCTGCAAAAAGACGAATGTCAAGCGGAATAATGCGAACCCCGTGAAGACGATCCCCACCAACAAAAGCTCCCGCTGCACGGTCTCGGCTTCCAAAAGGCGGGTGATGACACCCGGTAGGGCGCTTTTTCTGCCCGCCAACGTGGTGTCGACGACATGTTGGATGAAAAGGGGTGTGAGCGTGCGGAAATACTGCATGGCGAAAAGGATCGCCATGCCGATGAGATAGAGATGGGACTGCCCTTTCATCCATTTTGTGAATTGTCGTAAGCGTTTCATGTCGTGTCACCCTTTATGTGGTTTTGGTCCGGGGCGATAAAAAACGCGCGCCATCCGACTAGGAAGGCGCGCGTGATATAAGCGTGGACTGTGGTTCCGTCGTCCATGCTCAAAAGACGTTCGACCCAGAAGGAAGAATACGGGATTGTTTGCGATGTGCGTCGGATACAAGCGTCATATTGAGCATCGGAATCGCCTCGTTGTCTCGTTGAAGCGCAAAGTCAAAAAAAGTGTACCATGAAGAAGGACAAAAGTAAACACACAAACGGCAAATTGTCGCCATTTTCGCGAAAAACCCCTAGTCGTCTACGGCGACCGTGGCTTTCCCCCGGGCTTTCGCCGCATACATCGCTTTGTCGGCCTTGTCGACGAGACGGACGAAATCCCGATCCCGCTTTGTGACTTCGACGAGGCCGATCGAGGCCGAAAGGTCGATCTCCTCGGCCCCGAGCCGGATGCTTTGCAAGCGTGTGAGCAAACGCTCGGCGAAGTGGCGGGCCTCGGCTTCAGATGTATCCAACAAGAGCGCCAGGAACTCATCGCCGCCCACGCGGTAGAACTCTTCTTTGCCGGTTTGTCCCTCTTTGAGGCGCTCGGCCACTTCTTGCAGCACGGCGTCGCCGGCGATATGTCCGTGACGGTTGTTGATCTCGCGGAAATCGTCGAGGTCGATATAAAGTGCATGATGGGTCTTTTTGGGATCGAGTCTGGGCAGACGCTTGCGGAGGGCTTGCCGGTTCCAAAGCCCCGTCGGGTCGTCTTGGTGTGCCATCCTGAAAAGATCCAACGTGTGCGGCTCGTGGTCGTGGATGTGGACGATCTCTCCGACGATGACATCTTCTTCGTCTTTTCGGAAAGTGTGCTTCAAGCGGACAAGGAGCCAAAGAGGGCTTGAAGACCTTTTCCAGGGAACGAGGAAGATTTCCGTGTCTTCGATGGCGAAGACTTTCCGGGCGAGAAAGTCGAGATAGTCCCTTTCGCCGAGGACTTCCGCAAAAAGATGCGCGTTGTCGATTCTCCCTCGGAGCTCATGCAGCGGAAGGGTTTCGCCCCTTCGGAGGCCGAAACGCGTGAAGTCTCCTTGCAAAGGCAAAAAGAGGCCGTCGTCGTCTTTTGCGAAAAGGACGAAGACGAGCGGTGAACGTTCACTGAGATGTTTCTTGGCGAGACGCAGCCATTCTTCTTCTCTTTCGCTCTTGTTCAACACGAGTCATCCCTCCCGACGTGGTCACTCGAATTGGGCCCGATAGAGGTTGTGATAGAATCCCTTTCGGGCGAGGAGTTCTTCATGGGTGCCCTCTTCGATGAGGCGTCCCTTGTGGATGACGAGGATCTTGTCGGCGCGTTGGATCGTCTGCAGCCTGTGGGCGATGACGATCGCCGTCCTGCCTTCCATGAGGAGTTCCATGCTTTGTTGGATCCGCGCTTCCGTGCGGGTGTCGACATTGCTCGTCGCTTCATCGAGGATGAGCAGGGCGGGATTCGAGAGGATGGTCCTGGCGATGCTGATGAGCTGTCTTTCGCCCTGCGAGAAGTTCTGTCCGCCTTCGTGCACCGAAGTGTCGTAGCCCTGGGGCAGTTTCACGATGAAATCGTGGGCGCCCGCGAGTTTGCTCGCGCGGATGACCTCTTCGTCGTTCGCGGCGAGGTTGCCGTAGTGGATGTTTGCGAAGACGCTCCCCTTGAAAAGATGCGTGTCCTGCAACACGATGCCGATTTGCTTCCTGAGTTCGTCCTTCTTGATGTCCTTGATGTCGATACCGTCGATGGCGATGCGTCCGGACATGATTTCATAGAAGCGGTTCAGGAGTTTGATGGTCGTCGTCTTGCCGCCGCCCGTGGGGCCGACGATGGCGATGGTCTCGCCCTCCCGGGCGGCGAAGGTGATGTCTTTCAAAACCTGCACGCCCTCCTCGTAGGCGAAATCGACATTCTCGAACACGATGTCGCCCTTGAATCCTTCGATCACGCGGGCGCCGTCTTCTTCGTATTCATCGTCGGCGTCGATCACCTCGAACACTCTCTCGGCCCCGGCGATGCCTTGCATCAAGGCGTTGAAGAGCTGGGCGAGGTTGGCGATCGGCATGATGAACTGCCGGGCGTATTGGCTCACACCGGCGATCTGGCCGATCGAGACGAAAGCGGCCCCGAAGGCGATATGGAAGACCGCGCCGACGGCGATCACGGTGAGGAAGATGACATTGTTCATGAAATGGACGAAGGGCATGACGATGCCCGCATAGAACTGCGCCATGAAACCGGCCCGTTTCAACTTGTCGTTCTCGTGACGGAATTCGTCGATGAAAGGTTTTTCCTGGTTGTAGAGCTTGACGGTGGATAGCCCCGAGATGTTCTCTTCGACGATGCCGTTCAAGGTAGCGAGATGGATTTGTTGTTCTTTGAAGCCCTTGCGGGTCTTTTTCGAGATTTTGAGGGTGAAGAGCGCCATCAAGGGGATGAAGACGATGACCACGAGGGCCAGCGCCCAGTTCAGATAGAACATGAGGGCGAGGGAACCGAAGATGATGATGGAGCTGTTCAACACTTCGATGACCATCTGGCCGAGCGAGTTACTGACGAGTTCGACGTCATTGGAGAGTCGACTGACAAGGTCGCCCGAGCCTTTCTCGTCATAGAACGAGACGGGCGCCCGCATCAGTTTGTCGAAAGCCTCTTTGCGGATCCGCTTGATGACGTTTTGGCTGATCCTCACCATGACGAGGCGCGAGAAGAAACGGATGATGCTGTTGGTGGCGGCGAAGACGAGGATGATCACGGCGATCCGGGCCACACCCTCGAGATCGAAATCGATGAGGATGTAGTCATCCAAAGCCGTGGCGAAGAGGATCGGGATGAAGAGGTTCAAGACGGTCGCCGTGACGAGCGTCAGCATAATCGCCACGATGGCGAACTTGTAGGCGCCGAGATAGGCGAGGAGTCTTTTCACGGTCTCGCGGATGTTTTTCGGTTTCGGGGCGATACCGCTTCTCCTGCCGCCGCCTCCGCCCACCTGCTGCAATCTGGGGTCGGTGGGGTCGATGGTCTTTTTCAGCTTTTCCGTCAATTCCCGTTTGGTGAGGATGCGTTTGTCATCCGCCGACATATTCCTCACCTCCCAAATTCAGCTGGCTCTTGGCGATCTCGGCATAGACCGGACTTGTCTCCAACAGTTCCTCGTGGCGGCCGAAACCGTCGACGGTGCCGTCGTTGGCCAACACGAGGATGCGGTCCATGCGGCGGACCGTAGCGATCTTTTGCGAGATCAGAAGCAAGGTGGTCTCTTGTTCCAACGTGTCGATATACTCGAGGATGCGTCGTTCACTCTCGGCGTCGACCGCGCTCGTCGCATCATCGAGGACGAGGATGGCAGGTTTCTTGATGAAAGCGCGGGCGATGGAGAGCCGTTGCTTCTGGCCGCCGGACAGGTTCGTCCCCTTCGGCAGCACGAGATGGTTGAAACCTTCGGCCTGGTCGTCGATGAAGTTCAGGATCAAAGCTTTGTCGCTCGCTTCGCGGAGTTCTTCCAGTGAAGCCTCCGCGTTCCCTTGCAGGATGTTCGTCGCCGGCGAGCCGCTGAAGATGGTCGCATTCTGGGTGACGAAACCGATCTTGTCGCGCAGGGTGGGGATGTCGTAGTCATCGACGGGGATGTCGTCGATGAGGATCTTCCCTTTCTTCACATCGTAGAGCCTGGGCAACAGTTGCACGAGCGTGCTCTTGCCGCTGCCCGTGGAACCGATGATGCCGACCTTCTCGCCTTTGTCGATGCTGAAGGAGACATCGCGGAGGACGTAGTTGCCGTCTTCACCGTAACCGAAACTGACGTCGCGGAAGGTGATCGCCCCTTCGAGAGGACGTTTGACGCCGTCGGCAGGATTCACGAGATCGATGTGCGCGTTGAACACTTCATTGATCCTCGCGGCGCTCACATTCGCTCTTGATAAGAAGATCATCACCATCGAGAACATCATGAGCCCGATGAGGATCTGCATGCTGTAGGAGTTGAAGGCCATGAGGATCCCGACTTGCGGGATGCCCGCCGGACTCATGAACTCGCCGCGGCTGATGTAGAAGGCGCCGACGAGGAGGATGAGCGCGATGCCCATGTTGAAGATCATGTTGATCACGGGCTCGGCGAAGGCCATCACGGTCTCCGCGGAGGTGTTCGCATGTCTGTAGCCCTCGTTCGTGTCTTCGAAACGGTCCTTCTCGTGCGGCTGCGAGACGAAGGATTTCACGACCTGCGGGGCGTTCGCGTTCTCGAGCACGACATTGTTCAGATCGTCGAGGGCGAGCTGGACCTTCTTGAAGCGGGGGTAGGCCTTCACCATGAGGATGATGACGGAAAGCAAAAGCAAAGGCACGGTGATATAGAACACCTGGCTTAAAAGAAGACTCGTCCTGAGCGCCAACACGAGGCCCATGATGATCATGAGCGGGGCTCTCACGACAATCCGGAAAAGCATCGTGAAGAGCATCTGCACGCGCATGACGTCGTTGGTGGCGTTGGTGATGAGCCGGCTCGTCTTGAACTCGTCGATGTTCTTGAACGAGAGTTCTTGCACTTTCCGGAAGAAGTCCAACCGGAGTTCCGCCGTGGCGTATTGGGCGATGTATTGCGAGGTGTAGGTGTTGACGACGCCCGCCAAGATGCCGAAAAGCGCGAGGCCGATCATCATGAGGCTCACGCGCAAGACCGTGTCGAAGTCACCTGCGGGCAGGGCGACATCGATGATGTCAATCATCAAAAAGGGTATGTAGAAACCCACGAACACCTGGACGACCATCGTCAGGACCGCGAGCGCGACATACCCCTTGTAAGGGGTCACATAACGCAAGAGTTTGAAAATGTCAGCCATGTCATTCTTCCTTTATGCCTTTTTCCAACAACTCCACATAGAACAAGAAGTCTTCGTAAGCCTCCTCGAACGAAGTGTCACCGTGATAGGCCTTGTAGACGAGTTGCATTTTCACATGGGACAAAAGGCGGAAAATCTTGAAGATGTCTTTTTCGTAGGGGCCTTTGATCTTCGAGGTGTCGAGCCGGTCGAGGAGTTGGAGATAGAACGGCCCGTGACGCTTTTGGAAGAAATCCACGCCGATGCCGATGGAGAGGTTCTCCTCGAAGAATTTGCGCATGAGCTTGTAATAGTCCGATTCGCCCAGATGGGCGTAATCCTTGGCGAAGGATTCTTTGAAGAACGTGAAGAATTCGGTGCGTCCCTTTTTCTCCTCGAGCAAGCGCAAGGTGTGTTTCTCGTACTCTTGGGTGGCCAAGGCGAAGATGTGCTGGTAGAGGTCCTCGAGATGGTCGAAATACTGATAGAAGCTGCCTCTGGGGATGGCGGCCTCTTTGACGATGTCGGAAATCGTCACCTGTTTGAAGGGACGGGCGAGAAAGACCTTGCGGGCCGCCTCTTCGATGCGACGGCGTTTCTTGTCGGGGAGTTCCAAAAATGTTTTTTTGGGCATGGTGAATCACCTTCCATGGTAAAATGCGACACTTTGTCACGTGGCGGTTCAAAAATAAAACCTACGGCAGCGTAGGTTTTATCGTGGTCACTTACGCAATGAGCCATCCGCTCTGTAGACGAGATATTCCAGCCCTTCCTGATCCGCAAACTCGATTGCGTCCTTCTGGTAAGGGAACACGCGGTAGGCTTTTTCGGCGCCTTCCTTGATAACCTGCCAACCGTCGGGATGCTTTTTGATGTGGTAGGTCTCTTCCTTCGGCTCTTTCGTCTTTTCTTCCTTTACGGGTTCCGCCTTTGTCTCCTCGAGTTCGTCCAACTCCTTCTCGACGTCCTCGAGACGGACCTCCTGCATCTCTTTCTCTTGGGGAGCTTCCGGTTGCTTTTCTGGTTCTTCCTTCTTCTTCTTACCGAACAATCTCTTCCAGAATCCCATGACATCGCTTCCTTTCGATTTTAATTTATCAAAGCAGGCTAACGGTCGCCAAGGGGGTCACAAGAGGATGTTTCATCCGTCCTGCCTGTGGTTATGATATCACAGGGGTTTGAAAAAGGCAATTTGAATGGCACCACAAAGTGCAAAAAACGGAATGCATGAAAATCGGCGGGGGTTGGTTCGTATAGCTACCTTTTTTTGTTGGTGAACGTATCGATGATTTCGCCCATGCGCATGGGCTTGTGGAAATAGTACCCTTGCGCATACTGGATGCCGAAGTTCTTGATCACTTCGTAATCGCGCTCCTTTTCGACACCTTCGACGATGACCTCGAGACGGAAGGTCTCCGCCATCTTCATGATGGATTCAAGCAGCGAACGGTTCCGCTTCGTGCGGGCGATATCATGGATGAAGACCTTGTCGACCTTGATCCGGTCCAAGGTGTTCTGCGAAAGCCGCATCAACGAAGAATAACCGGTGCCGAAATCGTCGATCGCCACTTTGAAGCCTTCGGAGCGCAAACGCTCGATGAAGCGGGTCTCGGCTTCCAGCCCTTGGGGATCCGTGGTCTCGGTGAACTCGATCACGAGCGCTCCCGGGTCGATGTCGTGCTTCGCCGTCTCTTCGCTCAAGAAATCGATGAAGGCGGGGTTGTGGATCTCTTTCACCGAGATGTTCAAGGACAAGAACTCGAAAGGGACGCCGGCCCTTTTGAACTTGTTGAAGGCTTCGAGGGAACGCTTCACGACATAGCGGTCGATCTCTTCGATCATATTGTAGCGTTCGGCGTAGCTGATGATGTCCAAGGGGAAGCGCAGACGGTGTTTGTCGTGCATGCGGATCAAGGACTCTAAGCCTTTGAGCTCTTTTTCCACGACGCTGACGATGGGCTGGAACTCGAGATAGAAGTGTTCGTTCCGGAGGCCTTCCTTGATCGAACGGAACATCTCGAACGAGTCCTTGCTCTGTCTCGTCAGACGGTTCGCATAACTGGCGAGCTGGTCCTTGCCGCGGCTCTTGGCCTCTTGGAGGGCGAGTTCGCTCCGGAAGAGGCTGTTGTGGTAGCGCGGTTTTTCGGGGGGGATGTCATAGCGTCCCACCGAAACGGTGACCTTGATTTCGTGTCCCTCGATGTTGAAGGGGGCTTTCACGGTTTTGAGGAGGGACCGTCCGAAATGCTCGTCATCGTTCTCCGGGGTCGGATAGACGACGAGGAAACGGTCCGAGTGTATCCGATAGGCCCTCCCGTACGGCTCGGCCAGTTCGGTGAGCCTGTCGGCGAAAGCTCTCAAAAGGTGGTTGGCGATGTGGTGACCGAAAAGGTCGTTGTAGTTCTTGAAATTGTCGATATTGATATAGTAAAACGACACATCGTCGCCGATTTCGGCCAAGACGTCCGAGAAGCGTTGTTCGAGGTAGATACTTCGCTTCAAGCCCGTGAGCTCGTCCTCATAGAGGAGACGGCGATAGACTTTGAGGGTCCGGTTGCGGAAGAACATGATACCGCTATGCAAAATGAGCGCCGCTAGCAGGATGCCGATGGCGACCCATAATATGGTTTGCGAAAGGATCGTCGCGATTGTAGGGGGGATCATCATGGAGTCCGCTCCTTTCTGTTGCCGCTCAAACGAGCCAGTTGTCGGGGTCGGGGAAGATCTTCTTACCCCGGTTCAATTGGCGCAGGGCGTCGAAGTCCTCCTTGGCGAGTTCGAAATCGAAGATGGCGAAATTCTCTTCGATCCGGCCGGGAGTCACGGATTTCGGCAGGGCGATAATCTCGTTTTCGACAAGGAAACGAATGGCCGTCTGGGCGGGGCTTTTATGATATTTCTCGGCCACGGCCACGAGCGTCTCGTCGGCGAGGAGCGTCTTGACTTCCTTGCTCATGAGCGGGGCATAGGCCTCCAGATGGATGCCGTTCGCCATGCAGAAATCCTGGAGCTTCTTGTTCTGCAGATAGAGATGTGTCTCCACTTGATTCACCTGCGGGACGATTTCCACATCCTCCAACAGGTGTTCGAGGTGGTGGAACGAGAAGTTGCTCACGCCGATCGAGCGGATCTTTTCTTCGAAATAGAGGTCCTCGAACGCGCGCCAGGTTCGCTTGTTCTCGTCGTGATCGCCCGGCCAATGGATGAGGTAGAGGTCGAGATAATCGAGTCCGAGCCTTTCCAAAGAAGCGCGGAAAGCCCGTTTTGTCGACATATAGCCGAGTTCCGACTTCCAGAGTTTCGTGGTGACGAAAATTTCTTCCCGGGGGACACCGGAATCCCGGATGGCGCGTCCCACCGCCTCTTCGTTGCCATAGGCGGCGGCGGTGTCGATGTGACGATAGCCTGTCTTCAGAGCGTGCAAGGTCGCCTTGTAGGCGTCATCGCTCTCACTGCGGAAAGTGCCGAGTCCGATCGAAGGGATCTCCACACTGTTGTTCAAGACGAAATACTTCATGCATTGTTACTTCCTTTCTCGGTGATGGTGTATTCAAAACCGGCAAACGCGCCTTCCCCATGGAAGATTGTTTTCCGGCCGTGTCGCAACGTGACGTTCACCCGGGCGGACAGCGTCTCTTGCACATCGCGACGCATCCGGGCGTTCTTGCCCGGGCCGACGAGGACGGTCGCCTGCGCACGGTGCACTTCGACAAGAAGTCGTCGGCGCCGCTTTTTCAACATGAACCGGACGAGACCCTCTTCTTCGGTGATGTCTATGGAACTCAGGTTGAAAGTCGAAAAGAGGTGGTTGCGGCCGTCATGATGAAGATGTGCGAAGAACCCGAAGATGCGGAACCCCTTGAAAGGGACGAAGCCTCCGGCCATGCTCAAGGCGATGCCTTCGGCGGCGAATGTGTTCGTCTGCAGCCAGAACCATTCGGTCGGGAAACTCTTACCATACGTCTTTTCCATATAGCTTCTCGCCGTCAGCGTCTTTTCCTCATCAGCCGTCTCCAAGACGCCTTGCACCGCCGCTTCGTGATAGACGACCTCCTGGTAGCACTCCAAAGGCAGATGACGGAAGAACCCCATGGAGCTTCCCTTGCCGGTGGTCGTCCTGACAGAGATTTCGCCCTCGAGACGGAAGCCGGGCAGACGGATGGCGATGTGGGAAAGCGAAAGGGAGCTGTCACCGATATGAAGCGTCCCCGCTTCGAAGGAGAAGCTCGTGACGGGGTAGCGGTGATAGCGGTTCTTTTCTTTTTGGCCGTCGAAGAGCTGGATGAAGGCATGCGGGTCTTCTTCATGGAAGCTCACGGCGAGGATGAAAGCGAGGTTGAGCCCCGTCTTTTCATCGAGGAGGCGCACATACCAGCCTTCGAAGACGTTCTTCTTCTTGAAAAGACGGCGACGGAACTTGGCGGCTGTCTTCAACTCTCCGCCCGCCGCCGGCGGATGTTCGCAATCATCCTCTTGGTCGAACCCTTGAAGAAATAGAAGTCGAAAAGAAGCATGTGGAAGGGAAGGAGGACATATGTGAGAGGATGGTGTTTCGTATAGGGCCTTGTCACGAGCCAGAAGCCGGCATGGATGAGCGCGATGAGCGGCAAGCTCACGAAGTGGAAACTGTAGATGATGCCGGCATAGAAGATGTGGAGGGCGAGAAGATAGAGCATCATCCGCAGTATCCCGCCCCGGGAGGCCCGGTTGGAGAAGTGGAAGAGCCAGTTTCCGATATAGTCACGGAAGGAGGGAAAGGTCTCCACCTTTCCCACGACACCATCGTGCCGGATATGCACGATGTTCACGTTCTTTTTCGAGACATCCTCTTCGAAAGAGGCGACGTCGTCATAGATCTTGTCGCCGCAACCGATGAGGTCATAGGTCTGACGTTTCAAGGCGAAGAAGGAGATGTTGATCCGGTCGCTCGTCAAGTTCACATCCCGGAAGAAATCGAAGAACAGTTTGTAGCCTTCTTTCACGGTCCCTCGTTCATACATCGCTTTCAACGTGATGAGCTGGTGTTCGACGAGATTGTTCGCCATGTGCCCGAGCAGCTTCTGGCCGGCCAAAGACAAATCGGCATCAAAAAAGAGGAGATACGGCATGGAAGCGTGTTTGACGCCCTCGATATAAGCCGCGGTCAGCAGCGTGGTCTTGGACACGGGATCTTCCGGATCCACATAATGGTTGGTTTCGACGATTTTGGCGCCTTCGTAGTAATCCGGGTCGATGGCCGCGTTCACATTGACGAAGATGAAGTCGTGGGGCGAGTTCTCGGCGATCTCGAACAATCGGTCGAGTCGGCCGTGGTCTTTGGTCACAGCGACAATCACCGAGAAACGGTGGTCGTTCTTGTAGTAGACGAGTGGTTGACGCTTGTATCTCGTCGCATGGTCGATGATGACGAGAAGCGCCAGAACGAAGACCGAGAAGATAATGACCATAGACATCCTCCTTCCTCAGTCGTATTATACAACAGTGGTCAGGCGAGCGCAATCATATACAACGAGCGACTCCGAGAGTTCTCGGAGGCGCTTTGGTCATTGGTCCTTGTATTGGAGTCTGTAAAGATAGTAGTAATGCCCTCGTTGGCGCAATAGTTCCTGGTGGTCGCCTTGTTCGATGATCTCGCCTTTTTCCATGACGATGATTCTGTCGACATGCTGGATGGTGGAGAGCCGGTGGGCGACGATGAGCATCGTGCCGATGTTCATCATCTTCTTCAAGGATTCTTGGATGATCTCTTCGGTCTCCGTGTCGATGTTCGCGGTCGCCTCGTCGAGAATCATGATGCGCGGCTTGTGGACGAGCGTGCGGGCGAAACTGACAAGCTGTCTTTGTCCGGCCGAGAAGTTGTTGCCGCGTTCACGGACACGTTCGTGGTAGGTCTTCGGCAACTTCTCGATGAAGCGGTCGGCATCGACGTAGCGACAGGCCTCCTTGACTTCTTCTTCCGTGATGGTCTCGTCCCGGAGGGTGATGTTCGAGGTGATAGTGCCGCTGAACATGAACACATCCTGCAACATGACCCCGATGAAGCTTCTCAGATTGCCGATCTTGATCTTGCGGATGTCGATACCGTCGAGGAGGATCTGGCCGTGCTGGATGTCGTAGTCCCGGGTCAAAAGGCGGAGGATCGTCGTCTTGCCGGCGCCGGTCGCCCCGACGAAGGCCACGGACTCCTTGGCGTTCACTTTGAAGCTGACGTCTTTCAGGACCCATTCGTCCTCGATGTAGGAGAACCAGACGTTCTTGAACTCGATTTCGCCCTTGATGTCGTCCAGTTCGATGGCATCGGGGGCGTCGAGCACGGTCGGTTCTTCATCCAAGATGGCGAAGATGCGTTCCGAAGAGGCGAAGGCCTCCTGGATGACGTTGAACTGCTCGGCAAGCTGCTGGATGGGCTCGAAGAAACGGCGCAGGTAGTTGTAGAAGGCGACGAGCGTGCCCGCGGTGAGGGTGCCGGCGATGACCTGCATGCCGCCGAAATAGAAGATGACGATGGTGGCGACCATGAATAGCATGTACATGGTGGGCCGATAGATCGCGAACACGAGGAGCTGGCGCAGTTCGCTTTCCTTGAGGGCGGTGTTGTTCTCGTCGAATTCTTGGTGCTTGTCTTTTTCTTTGTTGAAGATTTGGACAATCTTCATCCCCGAGAGATGTTCCGAGAGGAAACCGTTCACCCGGGATGTGTGGATGCGCACCTGCCGATAAGCCTTGCGGGCGAAACGGCGGAAGATGAAACTGAAAAGGACGATGAACGGCATGACAATCATCGTGAGGGCGGCGAGGCGCCAGTTCAAAAAGAACATCGCTCCGGAGATACCGATGATCATGAAGAGGTTGCGGAAGACGTTCACCAATACGTCGGTGTACATCTCGTTCAGTTTGTTGGTGTCGTTGGCGACACGGGTGACGAGTTTCCCCGTGGGAATCTTGGTGAAGTACTCGATGTCTTGTTTTTCGACATGGGTGAAGGCTTCTTCCCGCATGTTGTAGATGATGGATTGGCCCGCCTTCTGCAGAATCATCGTCTGGGCGTATTCGAGGATGCCGCCGAGGATGATGGAAAGGGCGAAGATGAAAAGCACGATGGCAAGGGTGGGCACGATACCGAAATACCTTTCGATCGTGAGCGTGTCGCCCGTGATGATGTTGATGCTCTCCCCGATGAGGAAGGGTTCCATGAGCTGGAATATTACGGAGAACACCATGAGGATGAAGGTGACAATGAAGGCGGGGATGAAAGGTTTCGCATAGGAGAGCAACCGCTTGAGGATGGTCTTGTCGGAGTACATGTATTGTCTTTGGTCAGTGTCTATATCATACATTTAGGCCGCCTCCATTTCGTCTTCGAGTCGTTGTTTCTCGACGAGGTCGCGGTAGAATTCACAACGCTCGTAGAGCTCTTCATGAGAGCCGACATCGAGGACTTCGCCCTCGTCGATGACGACGATCTTGTCGGCCCCTTTCACCGTGGAGACACGGTGGGCGATGATGATTGTCGTCTTGCCTTTGCGGATCGTACGCAGATTCTTCAAGATTTTCTCTTCGGTGCTCGTGTCGACCGCGCTCACCGAGTCGTCGAGAATCAAGATGGGCGGATTCTTCGCGAGGGCGCGGGCGATGGAGACCCTCTGCTTCTGTCCGCCCGAGAGGGTCACACCACGCTCGCCGATGATGGTCTCATAGCCGTGCTTGAATTCGGCGATATTGTCATGGACGTCGGAAAGTTCGGCGACCTTTTGGATTTTATCCATGTGCGCCTCTTCGGGGTCGACACCCAAAGCGATGTTGTTCTTGATGGTGTCGCTGAAGAGGAAACCGTCCTGCGGCACATAGCCGATATCTTCTCTGACCTTTTTGATGGGAAGTTTCATGATGTCCTTGCCGTCGAGTTTTAGTTGACCCTCTTCAAGATTGTAGAGACGGAGAAGCAGATCGACGATGGAAGTCTTGCCGCTTCCCGTACGGCCGAGGATGCCGACCATCTCACCCGGCTCCACTTTGAAGGAGATGTCTTTCAAGGCATAGAGTTCGTCTTCTTCGTCGGGATACTTGAAGTGAAGACCGTCGAACTCGATGCCGCCTTGCAGACCGTCGATGTCTTCGACATCGTCGGCGTCCTTGACATCGATGGGCTCGTCGAGGAACTCTTCAATCCGGTCCAACGAGGCCTTACCGCGGCTGCGGACATTGATGATCATCGCGATGGCCACCATCGGCCAGATCAACATGCCGAAATAGGAGACGAAAGCGACGAGGTTCCCGATGGTGAAGGGGTCTTCCGTTCCCGCCGTCTCGCTGACGAGGGCGGAACCGAAAGCGATGATGAGGACAAAGGAAAGACTCACGATGGCGCGAATCGAAGCCCGCATGAACATCATCATGCGCACGAAACGGATGTTTTTCTCTTTGGCGTTCTGGTTGCGCTTGAGAAAGTGGCGGATTTCGAGTTCTTCTTTGACGAAAGCCTTGATGACGCTGATACCGGAAAAACTCTCCTGCACGACATCGCTCAAATCCTCGAAGGCCTGTTGGGCCTCGCGGAATCGTTTCCGCATCTTGTTGCCGATGAAGATGCCGATGATGGCGACGGTGGTTGCGGGAATGACCAGGACGAGGGTCATCCGCACATCGAGCATGAGCATCCGGATCAAGACGAGGACACCCAAGAAGATCGCGTCCACAAACATGATCATGCCGGGCCCGATGGCTCTTCTGACCGCCTCGACATCGTTGATGAAGATGGCCATGAGTCCGCCGACCTTCTTTTCCGAATAGAAACGGTTGGAAAGGAGAAGCGCATGTTGGAACATGTCATCGCGAAGCTCGTAGGTCATACGGCGCGATCCGCCCATGATGCCGATCCGCCATGTGAAACGGCCCAGCACGATGAGTACGCTGATGATCACGAGGGTGAGAATGATGCTGCGTACGGCCTCTTGTGCGTCGATTTCATCGATTCTTCCCGCCCGATAGGCCTCCAACTCGTCGA
>PUKL01000067.1 GCA_003552275.1 Mollicutes bacterium | reverse complement strand
CATCACACGAACGATTTTTCGACCATGTTCAAGGAAGCGGAAAGGTTGTTCGACGAGCTCTACGAGGATCGACCGATCCATCTTGTCGGCGTGAGCGCTTCGAACATCATCAAGGGCGAACGCCTGTTCCGACAGCTTTCGATATTCGAGCTCGATGCCGAGAAGAAGAGTGACGGTGCCATCGAGAAGGTCCTTGAAAGCATCAATCGCCATTATGAAAAACCCCTTTTGCGGAAGGGTGTCGCAGAAAAAGGTGAAAAGCGCTGATTGTGGCGGTTGCGCGTTTGTGATAAAATGAAGGCATTCAAGGTAGTGAAGAAGGAATGGGAGTGTTGGTCATGAAAAGAGTTGTCCTGGTATTGATCTTGTTCTTTGCCGCGGGGGTGCTGGCGGCTTGCGGCGACGATCCCGTCGATGAGGTCACCCCACCGTCTTTCGAGCGTCTCGAAATCAACGGGCAGGCCCCGTTCGCCGAGGGAACACATGTCCCCGCGGTCGTCGAGAAACAAGACCCCATCCGTTTGGATGTCTATTTCGACAATCCCTCCGATCTGGATATCAATCTTTTGCGCATCCACGACAGGACGATCCGGGCCAGCCGTTTCGAAGATGAAAGCACGAACGAACACGTGGTCTTCTACATAACCGCCGGGGCGATTCCCGGAGAGACCCGCTATAGTTTCGACGAATTCGAATACATGCACGACGGCGTCCAGGCCGTGGAGGTCACCGAGAACAACACCTACGACATCCTCGTCCTCGAAGCGCTCCCCGCGGCCGAGATCGTTTCCGTCGACCCCGGCGTGGACAGCCTGGCCTTCGATCTCGGACTCACCGACACCGACGACACCATCCTCGATGGGCGTATCGAGTTGCTTCATGAGGATGACATCGTCGCCGAACGCGAGCTCATCGCCGGCGACCACGTCTTCGCGGGGCTTTTCAGCGACCAGGAATACACAATCCGCATCCTCGTCGATTATGAGCGCAATGACGGTGAAGGCCTGCAGGAGGATTATGTCCTCCTCGAGAGCGCCCCCGTTTCGACACTGCCGAAGAGCCCTCCCACCGCCTCTATCGAGGAGCCCGTCATCGGTGAGACCGATATCCGTTTCTCGCTGACGTACGCGGATCCCCACGGAGTCCTCATGGAAGAAGGATTGCGGGCGCTCATCATCAAAGACGAGATCGTAGAAATGGAAATCCCGCTGGATGAAGAAGAACTGGCTGACATCCATATCGAGAACCTACTCAACAACAACACCTACACGTTGAAAATCGTCGCCGATTACGATCTGCACGATCTGGAAGGGCCGCGGGTCGACCAGATCCTCGCGGAGAAGACGTTCACGACCCTGCAGATGGATCTTCCTCCCATCACCGTCGACATCGACGCCCCTGCCGAGAACCGAGTCTCTTTCGCCATCGACACGAGCGCCTTGAAAGACATCGTCTTGCCTTCCACCATGCACGCCAGACTCTACAACGAAGTCGACGAACAGAAATGGGCCCAGACCCTGCTCATCCGCGATGACATGGTCTATGACGTCGACGGCCTCTTCGCCGACAACACCTACCGTCTGATAATCACCGCCAAGTATGATTTGGGCGACGGTGAGGGTGTCCGCGAAGGCGTGATATTCGAAGACACCGTGACGACCCCCGCCAACGAGAAGCCCACGGGTGATGTGACCAATGTCGAGTTGGACGCAGCGAGCGTCACATTCACGGCGACGGTGAACGACCCCGACGACACCATCCTGGAAGGACGTCTCATCGCCCGCCTCTATGCATTGCCCGTCGGGGAGGACTTCGACCCCGACGACCTCGACCCCTACCGGGTCAAGGTCATCGACAGCGGCGGCACCTACACGTTCGAAGATGTTCCCATCGACCACGAAAAGACGTATGCGGTGGAAATCATCACCGATTACGACCTTCGCGACAAGAGCGGACCCGTGCGGGGTCATGCTCTCGGCTCCCACTATATCCGCGCCACCAAGACGCCCAAGCCGGGCGAAGCTTCCATCGCGGATGTCGAGAGGATCCTCGGCGGGTTCATCATCGACATCGATGTGCAGGATCCGCACGACTCGTTCCGTGACGGCGAAGTGACCGTCTCCCTCTATGAGGGTGAGACCCTCGTCCATACGGAAACCCTGAGTGAAAGCCGGACCGTGACCATCGACACGCTTGCGGCCGATACGGAGTATCGCATCTATCTGACGGCGACCATCGATTTCGACGACGGGGGCGAGCCCTATGAGACGGTGTTCGTCCGCGAGACCCTGCGGACGGTGTCCGGATGGCCCGGCATCGATTTCTCCGACATGAACATCGAAAAAGAGAGCATGGCGACGGATGTGCAGATCGACGACGCCCACGGCAGCATCGTCGCCGGCTCGCTGCGCCTCGTCCTCTATGACGCGGAAGATGAACCGATCGGCACACGAAAGATAGAAGACGGCATGCACATGAGATTTCTCACGCTCTATTCCGATTACACCTACATGCTGCGCGTCTATGGTGATATCGACCTCGCCGACGGCGAAGGCGTGAGGGAAGACGAACTCCTCCACGAGGAGACCTTCACGACCGAGCCCTACGAGTTCCCGATCCCCGAGTTCTCCGAACTCGCGATCACCGAAGAGGAAATCAGGCTCACCATCACGGACATCGACGACAGCGACGGGATCTATGTGGAAAACGACATGCGCCTCGTCCTCTATGAAATCACCGACGAGGGGGACGTCCTGCTCGAGGAGATCCATCTCGATCTGACGAGCCCGGACGGCATCGGCGGGGAGTATGTCTTCACCGCCCAACACGAAGAAGAGAAGAACTACCGGATCAGCATCGAGGCGAGCTACGATTTGAACGATGCGCGCGGATTGCAGGAGGATGAAGTTCTCCGCTCGATGTCCTTTTCGACCATTTACGACCCGAAAGAGGATTGAACCCCTTTGAGGCGCCATGCTTGGCGCCTCAAAGTTTTATCCACCCCCCCCATCGCTCTTCTCGAGAAAGGAGCATGCTTGTGAAACTCGTCTGGCGCTATCTCGCCGCGACTTTCTGCTTGACGTTCTTTTTCCAGTTCTTGCTCGTCATCTTGCTCACGACCACCACTATGCGCGCCGGCGGCGGCCTCTATTGGACCTTGCTCGTGCTGGGAGGCAGCGCGCCGACAATCGTCGCCGTCTATCTCGTGGTGCGTCATGACAGGGAGGCCGACAAGAAGAACTTCTTCAAGAGTCTCATCGCTTTCCGCCGCAATCCTTTTTGGTTCGTCTTCGCATTGGCCTTCCCTTTGGCCGTCGGCGGGCTCTACCGGTTGGTGGAGGACGATGCCCGAGGCTTTATCGATCTTTCCGCATCGGATTTGTTGATGTTCATCCCGGCCCTCTTCGTGGGCATCCTTCTCGGCGGACTCGAAGAAGTGGGCTGGCGCGGCCTCCTCTTCAGGGAACTCCAATTCCAGGGTCCCCTCGTCGTGGTGGCGCTCCTCATCGGGGGCATCTGGGGCCTTTGGCACATCCCGCTCTTCTTCATCGAGGGCATGGCCCATGTGGATTACGCGTTCTTGCCCTACTTTCTCGGTGCGCTGATGTATGGTGTGTTTCTCACCTACATCCTCGTCAGAACGCAGAGCATCGGCATGGCCGTCTTGTCCCACGCGGCGATCAACGCCGCGGCGGCGATCGGCCTGTCGGTGGATTATCGCAACGACCTTTTCACCTATCTCTATCTGGGGCTTTTCATCCTGATCGGCTGCTTTTTGCTCATGCAGTATGAAAAGGAGGCCGCCCCCGGGAAGATGTGACCACGCTTCACGGGGTGATGATCCGCCAAGGAAAGCCTGCATCCCGATTCGCCTTCCGTGCGCGACATGTACGCACGCCGTCACTGTAAGCATGATATAATGAAACCGGCTACCGGAACGGTATCCGGACAAGCCGTGTGGAAAGGGGTATGTAGCATGGCCGACGAAACCTTGAACAAGGACCATCGGATCATCAACGAACTCTCCGAGAAGATCAATCGGGCCGGCGACTTGAAAGAAGAGATCGAAGATCTCACGGTGAAACGGGAAAAATACCGGAATGTGAAATTCAGCTCGGAACACAAGTTCTTCCCTTACGGGGCTTTAATGCTTGAATTGGACGAGGATGTGCGGAAACGGACGTTCGGCAAATCGTTCTTTTTGTTCTTGTATCTCTTGTTGACTTATGCGGCGCTGTTCGCGCTCCCGGCCGCCGCCGTCTTCGTCATGGACTATCTCGAATTGTTCGCATACAGCCGTTTTCTCGAGGAGCTCGTCTTCACCATCATGATCATCGGTGCCTACGCCGTCGTGGTGGCGGTGTTCCTCCTCACCTTCAAAAAACACCGTTGGCGACTGATCCGGGGCTTGGAGAAACGTAAACGGAAACGGTTGATCAAAAAACGCAAGGAAAAATTGGGCAACGCCATGGATGAATCAAGGCGGATGATCAAAGAGTACGAAGCGGCTTTCGCCGAGAAGATCGAGGACGCCGACGAACGGATGAAGAAAGCGCAAGAAGAACTTTCCGCCTTGGAGAAGGAGTTCGCCCAGAACGCCACGGTGCCCATGAAGTTCATCCCCGAAATCCGGAGAGTGAAATCCTATTTTGACGAAAAACGGGCCGACACCATCAAAGAGGCCTTGAACCTCCTCGTCGCCGAGAAGCGAGAAGAAGAGCGTTTCAACCATCTGATGGCGATGCTCAAAAAACACCTTTCCAGTCTCGAACAGCTCGGAGAAGAATTCGCATCGGTCCAACAATACCAAAAGACGCTCGCGGAAAGAAGTTTGCGTGAGGACCGCGAAAAAGAGCGGGAAGCGAAAATGCAAAAAAGCGCCGAGGAGCTCCCCCGTGAAGGGAAGAATCAAAAGAAAAGCAAGAAAGAAAAGCAGAAACACATCAAGAGGAAGTATTACTGAGGCTTCTTTCGAAGATAACGAAAAGGCGACCCGCATCGCGGGTCGCCTTTGTTTGTGGGTAGTGGTTATTCGGGGAGTACAGTCACTTCGACGCTTCTGCTGACGACGTCATCGTATTCTATGACGTCCGTGGAGGCAGTGAGTGTGACGGTGACCGCCTCGTCGGTGGGACGGGTTACCGTTCCGTCATCACTGATGACGTCCGGATTGTCCGATTCCCACATGATGGCGAACTCTTCGTGGGTCAAAGGAAGGTCGATGGTGTCCGTGTCGACTTCGGTCGGAACCTCGGCAACGGCTTCTTCGAGGGCGTTCTCGGCACGGGTGTAAGGGTCTTCCATGTCAACGCCGTTACAGGCGATGAGGACGAGAGACAACACGAACAAGGGGATGATCAGTGTGAGTTTCCTCATTTTTGTACACCTCCTCTAGATTCGGGTGGGTGATTTCCACCGTTATCATTATACAATACACTTTTTTTTAATGCAACGCAACCCTTGGAAGGGAAAAGCCTTCAGGAACCGATCAATCGTCTGATGGCGTCGACATCGGTCAGGTCGTCCAGAGGCATCTCCAAATCCACAGCGACACCGTTTTCGAGGGATTGATGCTCGTCGTCGGCAAGGAGGGAAGTGCTGCTCATCACGAGTACGGCCCCACTCGGAACGATGAGCGGGGCGATCGATGCGGCACCACCGAAGGACTTTTGGCCGATGATGGTCGCCGCTTTTGTCTCTTTGGCGATGTGGAGCATCTTGTTGGCGGCGCTGTAGGTGACCGGGGAAGAGAGCAGATAGAACTCGAAGTCGAAGGCCTCGTTTTCGCTTTTCATCCAGGCCGACACGGTGGAACCGTCTTTCGCATTGACGCGATGCTGGGGGAGTTCCTCGTCGCTCATGTAGGCGAAGGTGCGATACATCGTGCCCATGACACCGCCGGTGTTGCAGGTGAGGTCGACGACGACACGGTCGATCTCGCCTTGGGCCTTCACGTCTTCCAAGTAGGACCGGAAGGCGTCGGGGGTCTCCTCCGTGAACCGTTTGAGAAGGATGACGGCGAATCCGTCATCGGCATGGATGACGCCCTCTTCCCGCCGGCAATGCGTCTGCAGAACCGTTTGGCGGGCATGGACGAAATCCCGCGAACGGGGGCCGAGATAGTTGTATGCGTGGTCGACCTCGTGATTGTCTAGATAGATACCGCTCATGAGATAGGACGTGTGGAGGTCGTCGAGATCATAGGCGATGCGGTTCAAAGCGTCGTAATGGTCGCCGTCGGAACCGAGAAGACCCTCTTCGCGGTTGTGGACGAGGTCACGATAGGATTCCTTGCCGTGCATCTCTTTCAGACCGTAGAAATGATCGAGGGCGAAGACGAGAAAGTCCCTTGTCGCCTTTTTGATGTCGTCGGGCATCGCATGCCGGTTGTAGGCGGTGTCGTTCAGCTTTCTCCGGAGGGAGGCGTCGTCGAGGAGTTGGTAGGTGTCGATGCCATAGAAGGTTTCGCCGTTGAAATAGACATCGTACATCGGACCGCTGAAGAAGAGGTTGGCGAGGTGGAAAGGCATGAGATGGCCCTCCTCGGTCATTTCGAGGGAAAAACCGTAATGGGCCAGATCGAAGGTCGTCTCTTCCGGAGGTGTCTCCACCGCCTTCACGATCTCGAGGCCTTTGCCGAAGTCCGTCTTGGTGTCGGCGGCGAAGGCCCGGAAGAAATCATAACGGTTGACGGTCACGGTGTCGTGAGCGAAGTCGATCTCCATCCGCAATTCGATGTCCTCTTCCCACTCCGCATCGTCGTCTTCGACTGTCTTGTAGGCGATGATGAGCAGCTCATCGTGATAGTCGAAGTCGATGCGTTCCGTCTCGAGGGCCCCCTCTAGCAACATGATGAAACTCTCGACATCGACGTAGGGGAGGTTGTTTTCGAGGGGGAAACGGACATGGAGACCGCCGTCGGCGACCGTGTATTCTTCGGCGAGGTTCTTGAAAGGGACCTCCCGGTCCTTCTCTTCGTGCCTTCGGCAGGCGGAGACGAGGAAGATCGACGCGACGATGATGAACATCGCGAGGATTTTTTTCATCGGTATCACCTTCCCATTACGGTCGGGCTTGTGCTATCATGAGTATGATGTCATATATAGCGGAATTATAGCATGAGAGCGGCTATTTTTCCACAGGAGGCCCTATGAGATACAAGAAGACGAGAACGTTCTGGGACAGGGTGTTCGGTGATTACGATAAATCGCCGCCGGCAGGCGGACGTTTACCTTTCAAAGCGCTTGACGAGGCCTTGGACATGTTGGCCGATGGGAGCGATGACACTTTCCGGGTCGTGGATTTCGGTTGTGCTCCGGGTGTGTTGCTCTATTGTCTCTCCGAAAGAAGAGAGGGCGTCTTTTTCGGTATCGACATCAGCGAGGAAGGCATCAAGCGTTCGAAAGAGCTTTTCAAGGGCAAGGATCCGTCTCCGCGTTTTTTGCTCGGATCCCTCGAGAAACTCGCCGTGTTCAAAGACGAAGAAGCGGATGCGTTCATCCTCTCGAACATCATCGACAACCTCGTCCCCGCCGACACCCGCTATCTTCTCCAAGAGGCACACCGCATCCTGAAACCCTCCGGACAAGTTCTCGTCAAACTGAACCCCCATCTCTCCCCGGCCGACATCGCCCATGTCGGCTACATGCCGGTGGATGACGAGTTCGACTTCTACGAGGGGCCGGACGGCTTGTATCTATGGAATCTCGACACCGAAGCCTGGAAAGGTTTCTTCGAGTCATACGGGTTCAGGGTCGTCACAAGGGAAGATTTGGGCGAAAAGGCCGGCCACAACCGCCTCTTCGTCTTGGAAAAAAGGGACGGATGAAAATGTGCACCCATGAAGGGGAAATGACATGAAGTTTGCGAGTTGGAATGTGAACGGTCTGCGGGCGGCGATGCGCAAAGGCTTCTTCGAAACCTTTGCACAACTCGATGCCGACATCTTCGCCGTGCAGGAGACAAAAATGAAAGAGGAACAGAAGGATTTCTCGTTTCCGGGGTATCACGAATTCTGGAACAGCGCCTTGAAACCGGGCTACTCGGGAACCCTCATACTGGCGCGGAGAAAACCCCTCGCCGTGATGCGCGGCTTCGCGGGAGAAGAAGACGACGAGGGGCGCGTCATCACCCTTGAATACGACGACTTCTTTTTTGTCAACACGTATAGTCCGAACTCCGGAGAAGGGCTGAAACGCCTGCCGTTCCGCATGGATTTCGAGACCCGTTTCCACAGGCACTTGCAAGAACTCGACGCGAAAAAACCCGTCATCCTCACGGGCGACCTCAACGTCGCCCACGAAGAGATCGACTTGAAGAATCCGCAAAACAACCGCAAGAACGCCGGTTTCACCGATGAAGAGCGAGAACGCTTCACGGAGTTGTTGGGGAAAGGGTTCACAGACACGTTCCGCGCCCTCCATCCCACCAAGGGGCAATACACCTGGTGGACCTACCGCTTCAACGCCCGCAAGCGGAACGCCGGCTGGCGGATCGATTATTTCGTCGTCTCGGAACGTCTCATGGAGAAGGTCGTCGAAAGCCGCATCCATGACGATATCCACGGTAGCGACCACTGTCCGGTGACTTTGGAGATCGAACTTTGACGGATTGAACCTCGGAAGGAGGTCCGTGATGGATGTCATCGCTTGGCTGAAGGAAGGCGACCCCTCCCTGGTCCCTCTTGTGGAGAGACACCTTTTGGACAACAAGGCGCCTTCCACCGAAGAAGGCATCATCGGCCGCTACCTCGACCGCTTCGATGAAGAGACCTCGATGTGGGGAGGCGGCATCTATACGCCGAAGTGGATTTCGACCCACTACACGATGATGGAACT
>PUKL01000023.1 GCA_003552275.1 Mollicutes bacterium | reverse complement strand
GACTCCGGATATGGTACAATAACGGCATAACAAACATCATGCTTGGAGGGATACAATGTTTCCGACAATCATCGCCGTGAACATCGGACTAGCGACCGGTGTCACCGTGGGTATCGTGCTCGTCCTTGTGGGATTGTTCTTGGCACACCGGACGCTCATCGAAAAGAAAAAAGACGACATCCGCCAGAGTTTCGTCATGACAAGCTATGTCTTCCTCATCGCCCTGATGGTGGTGGGTATCGTCATCATCCTGAACCTCTGGGGGTATGACGCCACCGACATGTTAGGGGCGCTCTTCCAAGACACGACCCTCTTTCTCGAAGAGAACATGCCCCGCTTCATCGGTGTCCTCGTCACGCTCGTCGTGGCCCTCGCCGTCTACAAGATGATCAAGATCGCCCTGTATCGGGTGGGACGGAAAGAATCACCGAATCAACGCCGGAAAAAGACCATCGCGAAAATCGCCCTGAGCGTCTCCAAATACTTCATCGTCATCATCACAACCCTCGTGATCCTGGCGATCGTCGGCGTGAACATCGGCCCCGCCCTCGCCGGTCTCGGGATCATCGGACTGGTGATCGGTCTTGGGGCGCAAAAATTCATCAACGACCTCATCAGCGGCCTCTTCATCATCTTCGAACACCATTTCGACGTCGGCGACTGGGTGCAGATCCAAGGTTTCAGCGGCGAGGTCACGGACATCGGCCTGAAGACGACCAAGGTCAAGAGCTTCACGGGCGAAGTCCGCATCTTCAACAACGGCAGCGTCTCTCCCGTCTCCAACTTCAACATGGCCGACTCCCTCGCCATCGTGAATTTCTCGATCGCCTACAAGGAGAACATCGCCGAGGCGATCGAAGTCCTCCGGGAGGAACTCCCGAAACTACGTGAAGAAAACGAGTATCTCCTCGAAGAACCCCGCGTCCTCGGCGTCACCGAACTCGCCGACAGCGGCGTCAACCTCCGTGTCGTCGTCAAGACCGTGCCGATGACCCAATGGGGCGTCGAAAGATTGATCCGTCAACGCGTCAAGGAGATTCTCGACGCCAACGGCATCGAGATCCCCTTCCCGCAGGTCGTCGTCCACAAGCCCAAGATGAGCGAATGATCCCGATCCTTTCCTTTTGAGGTGGGAACATGTTTCTCGAATGGCAAAAAGACTTGATTCTGAACCTGCAGGAACACCACAACATCTTCTCGGAAATCTTCTTCCGTTTTGTGAGTTTTCTCGGTGACCCGCCTTTCTACTTCCTCTTGCTCGGGTTCTTCTATTGGACCTTCGACAAGAAAGCCGGCGAGTTCCTCGGACTCACCCTCGGCGTGGCCACCACCCTGAACAACGTCCTCAAGGGGCTCTTCCTCCACGAGCGACCCCTCGTGGCCTATGAGAGCGAGGTCAAGAACATCCGCCGCGTCCCGCCGCGAGGGACCTCCTTCCCGAGCGGCCATGCCCAAGGCAGCGCTTCGATGTTCGCCGCCGTCGCCCGTTACCAAAAGACCTATCTGCACTGGCTCTTGGCCGTCACGGTCATGGTGCTCATGGGTCTGAGCCGGATGTTTCTGGGCATGCACTATCTGCAGGATGTCGTCACGGGGAGCATCATCGGCGTTTTGACCGCACTCGTCCTCTATCATTTCTTCGACAAGTTCCGTGCCGACGAAAAGCGACTCCACCTCTTCTATGTCGTCGTGTTGCTCTTGTTGTTGCCGGGGGCCTACTTCGTCGGCGTGGAGGACTTCTTCCGTCGCTACGGTCTGCTCGTGGGCTTCATGGTGGCCGTCTTCATCGAGAAACGTTACATCGGTTTCTCGACCGTCATTCCCCCGCGCCGCAAAGTCTTCCGCTTCGTCACGGGAAGCGTCTTCACCGTGAGCGTGCTCGTGTTACTCGGCGCTCTCTTCGACAGTTTCGGCTTGGCCGCCGACAGCCCCCTCAAAGACGGACTCGACTTTCTCCACTTTTTCCTCGTGAGCATCGCCGGTTTCGCGCTCTTCCCCGCTTTGTGTAAAAAAGCTCCCCTGCTTTGAGCAAGGGAGCTTGGTCATCTCATTGTCCGAAAAGAAGTCGGAGCACCTCGGCGAAGTACGTCGGGGTGTTCTTTTCATGGGCGATCTCCATCGCTTTCAACGGCAAATCGGTGATGATGCCGTCGACTTCGAGCCGGACGGCCTCGCGCATTTTGTCTTCTTCGTTCACCGTCCACACATGGACTTCCTTGCCGGCTCGCTTCAAGCGATCGACCCAATGGGGATTGTCCTCGAGGGTCTGCATGGCGAAGGCGACATGGTCGATCGCCTCGTCCTCCACGATGGGCCTGATGCTTCCGAAGAAGAGACTGACGAGATAGACGGTCTCGATGTTTTCGTCCGCCGCCTTGAGCCTGCGCAGCTGGTCGGCGTCGAAAGAGATGATGCGGACCTCGTCATAAAGCTCGTGCTCGGCCACGAGCCGTAGCACTTCAGCCTCCAAAAGGGGATCCGAGACCTTCAACTCGATGAATTGCCCGACCCGTCCCGCGGCGAGGAGGACGGCCTCTTCCAGGGTGGGGACCCGCTCCCCGGCGAAGGCCGCGCTGTGCCACCCGCCCGCATCGAGCGTACGGATCTCGGCGAGGGTGAGGTCGGAGACGCGCGTCCCCGCGGGGGCGTCCGTCGTGCGCGAGAGAGTCGCATCGTGCATGAGCACGGCTTCATTGTCCTTGGTGAGCCGGACGTCGTACTCGACATAGTCCGCCCGCTGGCGGATCGCTTCTTCGAGAGCGGCCAGGGTGTTTTCGGGCGCATCCTTCGAAGCGCCCCGATGAGCGATGATCCGGGGGCGGTTGAAATAGTCGACGGCGCTTCGCTCTTCGGCGAGGACCTCGCCGACCGCAAAGAAATTCCAGACCACGAAAGCGGCTCCGACGACAAGCAGGGCCGTTTTCACCCACGGGCGCAGGGGGCGCCTTTCGGAGGGCGTGGTCTTCACTCGGTAGACGAGCTCGTCTTGATCGTGATGGAAACGTTGTCTCCAGCTCTCGACGAGACTGTAGTTCAATGGTAGAAGGACCATGCTGGCCAAAAGGCTCAACAAGAGATAGACCCCGTGGATCGCCGTGAGAACGATGCCGATGATGAACGCGGAACCGACGAAAAGATAGACGAAAAACGCGACGAGAAGGACGATGAGGGCGAAAAGAACATAGAAGGCGAGATTGAGCGCGATGTTCAAGACCAAAAACTCCGTCGCCTTGACGAGATTTCTTCGGCGTCTTTGTGTGCCTGAGCTTCCTTTTTCACCGGTTGCGCCTTCGGGATGGACGAGGGCGACCAGATGATGAGCAATCAAGAGAAAGAGACAGACGACACCGAAGAAGATGAGACCGATGACAAGGCGCAAGACGAAGATATCGGCGATCTGTTCGGCGAGATAGGGGGGGAGGGCCAAGGTGCCGGCCATGGGCGAAACATGGAGAATCTCGACCGCAAAGAAGAAAAGCGCGGCCGCGGCGACCAATTTGACATGATGTCGCTTCAAGGCGAGGGGGATTCTCCGCGCCCCGCTACGCAAGAGGTCGAAGAAACCGATTCTCTCTTCACGGGAAGAATGTTCGAGGATGACGCCCAAGAAGATGAGTTCGACCGCGATATAACAAGCCGCTAAAAGAGCCAAGATGACGAGGAGACCGATGGTGAAGGGGCTTTGGATGTACTCCAAAAGCATCCGGTTCGTGATGTATCTCGTCCCCTGCAAACGCAAAGAGAGCATGAAGAGAGACCGGGCGAGGGGGAAGACGAGGAACACCCCCACCACCCGGTAGAACACTTCGAAAAGGACGAGGGTGACGTAGTTTTTCCTGAAGGCGAAAAAAACCCTTCGCCACATGGATTTCAAGAACATCCGCCTTCCTCCTTGTGCGTTTTGTTTATGATGTTCAGTCGGATTCTTCGTTCAGTTCGCTGCGGTCGCGGAAACCGAAGGGCTGGGTGAGCGTCCAGGAGACGTCGTGCTCGTCGTCACCTTCGAAGATGAGTTTCGCCCGGACATAGTTCCCTTCGAAACGACCATAATCGAATCTCTCACCGGTTGCGACCTTCTTCGACAGATTGTCCTCGCTGACACCAGAGAACCAGTGGATCTCATCATAATGCTCACCCTTGATCTCGATGAAACGTTCCTCCGTGTCGACGACGATCTCTTGGATGTGCGGGGCCTTGTCCCCCGTCGTCCGGGTATAAGAGATGTAGAAGGCACCTTCGAGGAGGACATTCCGGAATTCCGTCTCGTCAAGAGGGTCTTTCATGAGATAATACCCGAACGAATGACCGATGTAGTCCTCCAACGAATCACCGTGGAAATCGTCGTTCGCGAAACCATAGACGGGTCTTGCGGGCATCATGTCCATGAGAATGCGGTCCCAGAGAGCGCGGTCATGGGGATAACGGTTCCGCCGGTTCAAGACCTCGATTCCGACGAGGGTTTCCAGAGGATACTCCTCGAAATAGGAGATGAACCATTCGGGCGAGAACTCCTCTCCTTCTTCATAGGTGAAATAATAGGTCCAATACCGTCCCGGATGGGCGAAGAACGTGAGCGACCCTTCTTCTTCATGCACCGTCTCCATCCAGATGTCGAAATCCATCTCATAATCCCCACCGTCGAGGCCGGTAAAGAGTGCGACCATGTCGTGCAGATCAAAAACCCTCGGCCCGGTGAGTTCGTTGCCCGCTATGGCGAGCATACCGAGTTCGTCCGGGTCGCGGTCCTCGAAAGAATCAGAAAATCTCGAAAAGTCCCAGGGATAGGTGAGCAGGTCATGGTCGGTGAGCGCGAGGATGCCGTAGTCGAGTCCGTGATAGAGATCGACGATCTCATGTGGCTTTCCTACGGCGCAAGGTGAACGGGAGGTGTGCGTGTGCAGATTGCCTTTCACATGATGGACTTCTTCCCAGTCGACATCGGCATAGGGGTCGAAGACGAGAACCGTGTCCGTCCGGCTGCAGCCGACCAGGACAAAGAGAACAGCACTGAAAAGCAACAACATGCCACTGAGCGCGGTGAATGTCTTTTTGTCCATGGGAGCCTCCTTGGGGTGTAAGAATGGTCGGAAGAGAAAAGACGGCCCGGTTGGACGGGCCGTCGCTTGTTTCCCGGGGTTCAGGTGGGAATCACGTTATAGGCGATGTAGAGTGATAGCGAGATCATGGCGATGCTCATGAAGAAAGCTGTCAGGGCGATGGGTCCGCTTCGGTCACGTTGGTTGCTGCGTTTCTCCTTGAGGTAGTCATAATATTCCATGTAGCTGCCGCTTCTGCGCCGCCGGGCGATGAGGGCTCTGAACGTGTAGCCGAAGGCCAAGAAGATGTCCGTGGCGTTCGTGAGCATGGCCAGGCTCATACAGAAGGCGACGAGTCCCACAAGGAAGAGCGAGTTCGAGAGGTTGTCCATGGCAAAGCGGTTGGAAACATTCCAAATGTCGCTGAAATCGCGACCATAGAACACCATGAACAGTAACAGCACCGTCCCGATACCGACAACTATCGTGCCGAGGAATCCTTTCATCCCGATCAGTCCTTCAGGAGCTTCTTGTATTCTTCGAGTTCTTTCTGGTTGGCATGGACATAATGTCCTTCTTTGATCTCGTGGAGATCGGGCTTGTCTTCGGTGTAATCGTGTTCTTCCGCGGGCCGATATTCGATGCGTTGACGCGTCCTTTCAAACCGGGGGTCCGGTTGTGGCACCGCGGAGAGAAGGGAACGAGTGTAGGGATGCAGCGGGTTCTTGAACAATTCGGTCTTGTCGGCGAGCTCGACGAGTTTTCCGTAATACATCACGCCGATGCGGTCGCTGAAGTACTTGATGACCGAGAGGTCATGGGCGATGAAGAGAATGGTGAGACCGAGTTGTTCACGAAGGTCGTTCAAGAGGGTGATGACCTGCGCCTGGATGGAGACATCAAGAGCGCTGATGGGCTCGTCGGCGATGATGAACTCGGGGTTGATGACGAGGGCTCTTGCGACACCGATCCGTTGCCGTTGGCCGCCGGAGAATTCATGGGGATAACGGTTGGCGTGTTCGGGCAGAAGTCCGACGGTCTCGAGGACGGCATGCACCTTCTTGGTGATGACCTTGTCCTTCTTTTCACCGGTGATGCGCAGACCTTCGGCGATGATCTCTTTGACGGTCATCCGAGGATTGAGAGAGGCGATCGGGTCTTGGAAGATCATCTGCATCTTCTTCATGAGCTCTTTCTTTTCGTCGGTGTTGTCGTCCTTCCGCTTCTCTTTCTCCTTCTTCAACTCGTCGATCTTGGCGGCACGCTCTTTCCGCAAGGATTCGATTTTTTCCCGATATTCCTTGCGTAGGGTCTCTTTTCGACCTTCGGAGGCGTTACCGATTTCTTCTTTCAATTCTTTGTTGAGGGAGGAGATTTCGCGGGAGTAGCGTTTTCTGGTCCGCTTGATCTCCCTCTTGACACCTTCGAGGCCGGCGCCGATCCTTTCACCTTTGAAATAGATCTCGCCGTCGGTGGGTTCATAGAGTTTGATGATCGTCCGTCCGGTCGTGGTCTTACCACAGCCTGATTCACCGACGAGGCCGAAAACCTCGCCTTTTTGGATGTCGAAACTGACATCGTCGACAGCGCGGACGATCAGCTTGTTTTTACCGACACCGCTCTTGAAGTGGGTTTTGAGATTGCGAACACTGACAATCGGTTGTTCAGCGGCTTCCGCTTGCATCTTTCCTCACCTCTCTCGCTTCTTCGTGCAACTTCATCATCTTTTCGATCCGGTGTCTGAGAATCTCCGGCATTTCGACTTCGGGGGCGTCCTTGTGCAATAGCCATGTCTTCGCATAATGGGTGTCGCTCACCTTGAAGAACGGGGGTTCCTCGTCGAAATCGATCTTCATGGCGTATTGGTTCCGTTCGGCGAAGGCGTCCCCTTTGGGCGGGAAGAGCATGTTCGGCGGCGTGCCGGGGATGGCCACGAGCCGCTCGGTGCTCTCGAGGTCGGGCATCGAAGAAAGGAGAGCCCATGTGTAGGGATGCCGGGGGTCATAGAAGATTTCGTCCGCCGTGCCGATCTCGACGATCTTTCCGGCATACATGACGGCGATGCGGTCGGCCATGTTGGCGACGACACCGAGGTCGTGCGTGATGAAGATGACGGATAGGCTGCGTTCTTCTTTGAGATTCTTGATGAGTTCGAGAATCTGCGACTGGATGGTCACGTCGAGGGCGGTCGTCGGTTCGTCACAGATCAGGATGTCGGGACTCGCGGTGAGCGCGATGGCGATGACGATGCGCTGACGCATGCCGCCCGAGAACTGGAAGGGATATTGACGGAGCCTTTTTTCCGGTTGGGGGATACCGACTTCGCGCATGACCTGGATGGCCCGTTGACGTGCCTCTCTCCGCGTGACCTTCTTGAAACGACGTTTGTTCTCTTTGGTCTCGGAAATCTTTCTCTTGAGCTCTTTCCGTTTGACGCCACCGGCCCGACGGATCGCCTTGAGTTCTTCAACGGGCTTTTTGAGTTCTTCCTTGAGATGATCGATTTCATTCCGGAGCTCGATGCGAATCTTGCTCTGGGCGGTGGTGCGACGTTTCTTCTGGAGCTCATTGATTTCTTTGCGTCGTTTCTCGATGTCTTCTTTCAGTTCGATGTATTTACGGTCGTTCTTGTAGGATTGGTCGGAACGGCTGTGTTTTTTCAGCTCTTCACGGAGACGGGCGAGTTCCTCTTTCGTCTCCTTCTTTTTCTCGTTCCATTCCTTTTTGACAGTCTGTTTCGCTTCTTTCTTGTCTTTGCGGAACTGGACTTTGGCGGCTTGCAACTTTTTGTCGTTCTCTTCCATCTTGCGCTTGTGTTCCGCTTTGTAGTCCGCGAGTTCCTCCGTTTTGCCCGCCTTCTTCAGTTCGCGCTTCTTGGTCTGCAATTCGGCGACGAGCAATTTGCGTTGGCGTTTGGTCTCCCAGATGTCATGCTTGGCTTGATGAACGAGGCGCTTGTAGCGTTGTTTCAAGCGCTTGCCGTTGATGATCATGCCTTCGGTGATCTGCTTGCCGATGCGCATGATGGGGTTGAGACTCGACATCGGGTCTTGGAAGATCATGCCGATCTTGTCGCCGCGGATGCGGTGGAATTCATCTTCAGGAATCTTCGTCAGGTCTTGTCCTTCATAGTAGATGTGTCCCTTGTCGATGACGGCGTTCCCGGCGAGGATGCCCATGATGGCGCGGCTGGTCACACTTTTCCCCGAGCCGGATTCACCGACGATGGCGAGGGTTTCCCCTTCGAAAAGGTCGAAACTCACACCGCGGACAGCCCGGACCATGCCCTGGTTCGTCCAAAAGGAGATTGTCAGATCTTCTACTGCCAGTTTTTTCTTCTCAGCCATTATTCAACACCTCTCAGAGAAGGATTGAAGGCGTCCCTGAGCGCATTACCGAACATGTTGAAGGTGATCATCAGGATGGATATGATAAGGGCAGGGGCCACGGTCAGATAGGGTTGTGCGTACATGTGGGCTCGGCCGTCGGCCAGCAGGACACCGATTGAGACGCCGGAGAAGCGGACACCGAGAATATGGAAGTCCGTTCCGTGTCCGATACCGAAACCGAGATAGGAAATGGTCGATTCGGTGAAGATGACGAGCGGGATGGAGAGGATGCTCATCGTGATGATGGTGCCGATGGCGTTGGGCAGGATATGACGGAAGATGAGTCGGGAGTCCTTCGCGCCCATGGAGCGGCTCGCGAGGACATACTCACGGTTCTTGAATCGATAGAACTGCGTCCGGGTGATACCGGATATACCGACCCATCCGCTGAAGATCAGCAAGAGGAACAGTGTCCACACCCCCGGACCGAGCAAGGCGACGACGATACTGAGGGTGACCAGCCAGGGAATCCGACCGACAACTTCGGCGAAACGTTCCATGAGCAGGTCGACCTTACCGCCGTAGTAGCCTTCGATGGCGCCATAGAAGATACCGATGGCGATGTTGACGATGGAGACGGCGACACCGATGAAGAGCGAGGTCCGGAGTCCGAGCATCGTCAT
>PUKL01000108.1 GCA_003552275.1 Mollicutes bacterium | reverse complement strand
ATTCGATGTTCCAGCCGTTCTTGGACGCCTACTATGTGAACATCGATATCGAGCCGACAATGCTCATCGTGATTTTCTATGCCGCGCTCGCTCTCGGGGTCGGGTTCTTGATCGACATCGTCTATCGTTTCATGGATCCGAGGATGACCCTCACCAGCGAGAACAACACGATCAGTTGATTGATGTCCCTCCCTGTGAATCCGTGCTCCCCAAAAAAAAGAAGAGAATGATTTGCATTTCACAAGCTAAACAGTGCAGGATGGCGCAATAAAAGCGTTTTCGATATTCAAAATGACAAAATGATATTGACGGGTTCACAAAACTGATATAGTATGGATTTCAAGACTCAATCCCTTAATGGATTGAAGGAGGCTGATTCACGGGAGACCAAGGATGGACTCCCGCCATCGCACAACTAGGGGGGACACACGATGGCTGCCTACATTGTGAAACGCATAATTTTGCTTTTTTTGACGCTTGTGGTGATCATGACGATCAGCTATTTCATCATGACTTTTGTCATGATGCGTCGTTTTGTGCCGCGTGACCCTTTCTGGTCGGATGTCGCGACGACTTGGGAGAGTTACTGGGAATATGTGAAGCTCATCGTCACCGAATGGAACTGGGGCACGGATCGTAGGGGTGATGACGTCTGGGAAACCCTGAACAGCCGGATGTGGCTCACGCTTCGCTTGAACATCTTGGCCTTCTTTTTTTACACGTTCTTCGGCATGTTATTGGGCATCATGGCCGCTCTCAAGCACAACAGCCTCTTCGACAAAATCATCCAAGGTGTCATTCTTGTCTTGTGTTCGATCCCACCCTACATCATGATCAGTATACTCATGGTCCAGTTCGCCTCCCCGATGCGTTGGGGGCCTCTTCTGCCGCCGAGCATGCCTGATCTCACCGACCCGCTCGGAGAAAGACTGAAAGGATTCATCTTGCCGGTCTTTGTGACAAGCGCCATTCCGCTCGGCAACATCATGAGGATCATCCGCGCCGAACTCAGAGAGCTCTTCCAGAACGACCATCTCCTCTTGCTCAAGGTGAAGGGACTGAACCGTCGCCAAGTCGTCACCCGCCATCTGATCAAGGATGCGACCGTCTCCATGATGCCGGAACTCCCCAGTGCGATCCTCTATGCCCTCGTGAGCAGTTTCATCGTCGAGATCGTCTATAATGTCGGGGGCGTCTCCGCGTGGCTTTTCCATAACATCTTCCTGCCGTTCATGAACATATACTATGTCTCCATCGAGCCGGAGCCGGTGACCCTCGTCATCATGTTCTATTGCCTCATCGCGCTCGGAGTCACCGTCATCATCGACATATTCTACCGCTTCCTCGATCCGCGGATGAACGTCGGCACCGATGATAATGGCAGCATCAAAGGATGAACAAGCCCCACCACCGCACCCTGCATTCGGGGGTGCGGTTTTTTCGTCTCCGAGGCGCGCAGCGCTCATGTCACAACCAAAAAGAGGGTGTCCGAGACACCCTCTTTTCCTATGCATCCCCTTCCTCAGGGAGTTATGACATCATAGTCTTTCACCAAGGAGCCTTCTTCATCGAAGAGCCTGATTCTCAGTTCCGCAAAGACATCCTGCAATCCGGAAGTCTCGGAGACTTCAACGGGTACGCGCTGCGGCGGCAGGACCAAGGCCCGGTTGAAGACGAACGTCTCTTCGGTGAGTGTGCCCTCGGCGTGATCGAAGGCTTCCGTCAGGGTGTAGTCGATTGATACGGAATGGACATCGTCCAAGGCGTCGGGGGCGTGATCGAGATAGATGACACTGTAGACATAGGGCGTTTCCCTTTCGTAGAGCTGCATCCGGAAGAAGCCGTGAAAACCGTGGCTCTCTTTGTCGTAATCGAGTGCCGATCCGATGTAGGGGCGATCGCGTCCCACGGGGTAGAAAGCGAAGAAGCGGTTGTGGTTGAACTCCTGCAAGTGTTCGGGAAGCTCATCGACGTCTCCGTAGGCGTATGCCGTGACGAAATCAGTGTCGAGGACGGTCCCCGCATCGTTTACGAGCAGCTGATGACGATGCAGGAAGTAGGCCGGTTTCGGTTCCTTGGCGATGTCTTCTTCACCATAGGTGTTCTCTTTTGTGTAGTAGTGTTCGACATAGGCCAGGTAGTTCGCTTTCTCCCGCGAGTCTTCGCGGGTCAATGCGTCCGGGTGCGGCTCATAGATTTCGACATTTTCATCGACTTGCACGGGAGGATAGTCTTGGAGCCAGGTGTTGAGCGACTGCAGATCGACCTCGAAATCCTCGATGTCGAGGTGGTCCAACATCACGGGGTCGAGGTGGTGCTTGAAGTAGTTGACTTCGAGATGACGGACATCGTCGTTCACGACGATTTCCAGATAGTAGTTGAAGCGATCATGACGGAAGAGGTCCATTTCGATATCGAAGGTCTCGACGATGCTCTCGCTCGCATAGACGAAAGGCACATGATAGTCGAAGACATCATCATGGTTCTTTCGTTCTCCCATTTTGACGATGTCGAAGTCGTAGTAGAAGGCGAAGGAGAAGTCGTCATCCTGCACTTCGAGGATGTAGGCCGTCTCGCTGAGCTTCGTGAAGGTGTAGGCGTCGTTTGCAGGTTCTCCCCTGTCGGGCCAAAACAAGAACAAGCCGAGAACGAGCAATACAAGACCGACCGCACCGTTGACAAAGAGGAGTTTGCGTTTGGGCCTCTTCTTGGAAGGCTCGGCGGAGATTCTCGCCTTGATTTTTTCGATTTCCATCGCCTTGAACGATTCGATTTCCTGGTCGGAAATCTGCTTTTTTCGACGGTGTTTGTTCATGTGTTCGTTACCCCCAGTTCGTTCTTGATTTTCTTGATCGACCGGTTGATGGTGTTATAGACGGTCTTTTCGGGGATCGCCATGGTCTGTGCGATCTCGGGAACGTTCAATTCGGAAAAGAAGTAGAGGTTCATGATCCGGAAGTGTTTCTTGTTCAGACATGTGCGCATGAGGGATATGATGTGGGAGACATCTTCATCCTGGATCAGTCGCTCGAGGATGTCTTCGCTTGCCGCATCCTTCACGAAGCTTTGCGGGTCGCCTTCCGTTCTTTTCGCGTTTTCCGCCTTTCGCAAGTGGTTCACCGCCGTATGGTGCGCGATGCGGTAGAGCCAGGTGCGGACCGACGCTTTTTCGGAATCGTAGGTGTGCTTCTTGGAGAAAGCCTTCATGAACACGTCTTGTGTGAGGTCTTTGGCGTCTTCGGTGTCGGCGGCCTGTTTGCGCAGATAGTGGAAAATTTCTGTGTAGTGCCGTTCCATGACGGCCTCGAAGTCGAAGTTCGCGTCGTCTTTTGTCATACTGTCCTCCTTCACCCATATATACAAAGAATCCGTCGAAAATTCCCGAAAAATCACAAATCCCATTATAACATAGAGAAATCACGGCTCTTCTCGCCAGAGATGCGAAAGCGAAAGGCCGCCTTCCTCGGGGCGACCCAAAAATCGCCCCGCGGCGGATTGCCGAGGAAATGTCTGGTATAATGAAAGTGTTGATCATTACATGAAAAGAGAGTGATACCATGCACGGAGACATCGTATATGTCGAACTCGCTTTGCGTGACTTAGAAAAGACCATCGCCTTCTACAAGGAGCTTTTCGGCTGGAAGATCGTGCAAAGCCATCTTTCGAGCCAGGCCTATTACATGTTCTTCACCCCGGGCGAGCGCCTTTCGGGTGCTTTTGACGAAAATGTGCCCCCGAGTGAAGCGGGAGCGAGGATCTATCTGCAGTGTGACGACATCGACAAGATGATCGCAAGCATTCGTGATGATCATCCGGAAGCGGATGTCTTGCAGGAGAAGACCTTCATCTCCACTGAATACGGCTCCTATGCCCTCATCAAGGATCCGAGCGGAAACCTGGTCGGCCTCCAAGAGGATTCCGTCTAGAGGAGTCACTCTCTTCTTTGCCCGATTGAGCGTCCACCCGGTGATGTCTTTTCCTGAGAGAAGCCGCAGTGCTCATGCTGCGGCTTTTTCGGTGACGATCTTTCCGGTAGAGAAGAAGGCTTTGCGTTCGTGAAGCCGGCCCCGCGCATGTCCCTTTTGCATGGAGATGATCGCCGCACTCCGGACTCTTGTCCGCACCTTGTTTCTTGTGTTTAGAGTCTTTTTTATAAACTGGCGGATACCATATTAGAATGTTTTCAATATTGTTGACTATGCGCATGCCAAGCTCTATGATTATCTCAGAAAAAGGCAAAGCTGGGGTAATCCAGCGACGCAAAGCTACAGGGCCCCGCAAGAGGCAGCCAGTTGCCCATCTCTCAGGAGGAATGAAAAATGAAGAAACTCCTCACCTTGGCTGTGCTTGGTCTGATGTTCGTGTCCTTGGCTGCGTTCAGCCCGCTCGCAGCCAAAGGCAAAACCGCTTCGGAAGAAGAGAGCGTCCCTGTTTACGAAGGCACCCTGTTTGCCTGCATCACCGGACATGAAGCCTATGTCTATGAGCTCATCGCCGGCCAATATCTCGACGCCGGAAGGGTCATCATCAGCACCGATGGCGAGAACTTCACCATTACAATCGAAGCTTATGCTTTGATTGATGACGTACACGTCTATGTCTATGGTGAAGGCGACCCGCTCCCCACCCGTCGACCCGTGCCCGGACAGGCTCCCTACATGTTGGAAGATGTCCAAGACACCACCGCCACCCTCGTGATTCCCGTCGGTGAAGGAACCGCATACACCTTCGCCATCCATGTCGCCTTCGCCGAAGTGCTTGAGGGCGAGATCGATCCCACCGGCTTGGCTGGAGAAACCGCTTATGCCGGCGATGAAGATGCCGAATTCACAGGAAGAGGCGCTTGGTTCTATCTTGTCGCTTTCCACATCGTCCCTTGTGACGGCAACGGGGGAGAAGCCCCTGTGATCTACATCGCCGCCCATGCAGAACTCTCGAACGACGAGACCGCTTGGGCACTCGGTGAATACACATTCATCGATGAAGGCATCTCCACAAGATGGGGCTGGTTCCTCAGTGTCGCCACCTATGGCACGCACACCTTCGACATCTATTATGGCGCCGGCCAGAACAACCTGGACAGCGGCACCCTGATCGGCACCCTTGTCGTCGAATACACTGAAGATACCGTGACCGTCACCTTCAACCTGACCGAGCCCATGTTGGAAGAAGTGCATGTCTTTGTCGGTTACAACTTCCCCACCACGGCTTCCCCGGGACAATTCCCTTACAAGCTTGATGGTCTCGATGGCGCCTACACGGCCGTGATCGTCGTACCCGTCGAAGAAATCCAATAGTCTCGCTTTCAAGTCTCCGCTCTCCCAAAAGAACGGAGACTTTTTTTAGCCTTGCGGACGAAAATCATATTGACATGACCCCAAAAAGCCGATATGGTAACAATAAGCACACTTGGAGGGGGATGGAGACATGAAAGAGAAAAACGTCCAAGTGAAGGCCTTCTTGAACCCGAACCCGGCTATCGAAGCGGCGGACCTCAAGGATCCGCACGGACAGAATTACAAGATGCGGAACCGACCGTTTGTCGAAGTCATGCTGATCGGTCTCGCCCGAGGTGACTACGAGGTGACACTGAACTCAAAACACCTTTCCGGCAAAAGAATCGTCCGTGTGGATGCCGAGGATTCGAGCTCTTCTGCATATTTTTTCAGTGAGAGTCTCGAGGGTCTTTCCCAGGTGCGGGTCACCGTCATTGTCGAAGGTGACGAGTTCTCTTTGGAAAAGTCATTGACATTGAAGACACACATGGTCCGCGGCCGGGTCGTCGACAGGCGCGGTGATCCCTTGAATGCCTATGTATGGGCCACGCGCAAGCGCTTGGTCGAGCACGAGATCGTCGCCGTCACGGACAATGACGGCGTTTTTGCCGTCCGTTGTCCCCGGGGACGGGAGTTGAACCTCTTCGTCGGTGACAGGGAATATGCGCAATCGACCATGGAGGCTTGGGTCATGAAGGACGACACCGATGCCGACCTCCGTCTTGAGAGGATCACCATCGGCGATTTTGAAGTCTATGGCTTGAAAGCCTGGCATTCCGCTTCGGCTTGGCACGTCTTTTTTCTTCCCGCCAAGGCCGGTGAGAAGATGCCCCCCGCTTTGGATGCCGACGATATGAAGGTCTATGTGGACGGTGTCGAGAAAGAAATCCAATCGTGCACAAGACATTTTGTCGGCGGTGACTATCCATCATACATCTTGAGCGTGGACGCCGAGAAGTTGCATGACCGGTCGCAATGGATCAAAGTTGTCGTGGATGCGGCGGAAAGAGGGTATGGTGAAGCGCATTTTTTCACCAATGATTGAAGCAAAGACATAGACGGAGACATGAGAGCTTGTCGTCGTCACCTCCAGAGGCGGACCTCGACGATCGCCATCATGTTCTTGACCATCTGCAATAAGACAACAACCCCCCCCGAAACAAGCCTGTCCCATCACTTTCCACAAGGCGGTGCATCCATGCAAGGATTTTGGTTGTTCATGTTCGTGACGAGTCTTCTATTACCTCTCGCCATGCTCCTTTTCGGGCAGGTCTTCCGCAGAGGGATCCCCGAAGAAGTGAATTCCCTCTTCGGTTACCGGACGAAACGTTCTCGCAAAAACAAGGACACCTGGGCCTTCGCCCATCGCTATGTCGGCGGGCTCTGGCTCCGTTTGGGCGTCGTCTTGCTTTTGGTCACTTTGGCGGTGATGCTTTTTCTTCGTGGTGAAGAGACGGACACCGTCGCCTGGGGTGGCGGTGCCCTCGTCGTCGGGCAGACCCTCGTCTTGGTATTGTCCATTTATCCGACAGAAGCGGCTTTGGAGAGGACCTTCGATGCGGACGGAAAGCGTAAAGTGGACCCAAGCGGCGAATGAGCCGATGAAGGGATCATCTCTTCTCGGACAAGAATTGCCGCACGGCGGTATGTTTTGTTTGAAAAACGGTGCGACTGCCTATATAATCCTAGTTGGAGGATTAGCTTAGTTGGCAGAGCACCTGACTCTTAATCAGGGGGTCATCGGTTCGAATCCGATATCCTCCAGACTCGGCATAGACTCCGGATCCCGACGCTGCGGCACGAGGGGTCCGGTTTTTTCATGGCCTCTTCATGTTTGTCCTCGTTGATGATGCTTTTGGGACAGAAGTGATGAGTTGCATCGTGTCGACATCCTTGAAAGGCCTCTCTGTAGGTCGGCTCGCATTTGCATTACGCCGCACTTTCGCTATATATAATGGAAATACAAGACTATGAGAGGGGAATTTCATGCAGCTTGATATCGACAAATTCAGAAAGAAGAAACGTCTGGCGCTTTTCGTGGCCTGGGCCGGGGTTGTCGTCACCCTTGTCGGTATCGGTTTCCTCCCCCATGGCATCCCCGCCGTCATCGTCGGCATGCTCATGGTGATGAAGGGAATCAAGGACCGGGAACGCGTGGTCGTCTCCTTGAAAGAGGAGTTGTTCAAGGACAAGTTGAACGAACTCATCGAAGAGGGCTATTACACGGCGAAAAGGAAGCTTCCCAAAGAAGGGAAGAAGGCCAGGAATCCGTTGTTCCGTCTGATCGTGATGGTTCTGAAGCTTCCACTCCATGCCTTGAAGCTTTTATGGATTCTCCGTTTCCAAGGCGGTCCCGCCGGCGTTCACAAGCATTTTCGGGTGAAGGCCATGACAAGGACCCACGGCTTGACCCCGAAAGAGGTTCTGAACAGCGACTTCATCCCCATGGACAAGGCCTTCCAGTCGAAGGACTTCATCCGCGGGAAGCTCCACGGTGTGCATTTCAAGGCGAGCGATGTGCGCTGTATGCGGGTCCGCACGGAAACGACTCGTTCAATGGGCGGTAGAAAGAGTAAGAGTAGGACTGTGATCAGGTCGTCTTTCCACGGTCGCATCTTCATCTTCGACTTCAACAAGCCCATTGACGGGCGGGTGTTGGCTTTAGAGAAGTTCAGGCCGCTGAACAAGTCAATCTATAGGGATGTGGAAACCGAATCCATCGACTTCAACAAGAAGTTTTCCATCTTTGCGACGGACCCGCAGCTGGCCTACTACGTCCTCACTCCCCACAAGATGGAGGCGATTATGGAACTCGAAGAGATGCATCCCGGACAGATCGGCTTCGCTTTCATCAAGAACCGGCTCTATGTGGCTTTGAACACCGGGCGGGACAGTTTCCCCATCGACAAGCATCTACGGTTTGTCGACTCAACACTCGTCTCATCTTTCCGAAAGGATCTTGAGCGCCTCGGAAAGATCATCGACCGGTTGAAGCTCGACAACGACATGTTCAAGCAGGAAGTCGACATCACGGATGCGGACTTCTTCGCGGAAAAGGACGAACTCGTCCAAGACGATGCGGCCCTGGCCGAAAAAATCGTCGCCAAGATGGACGTGGAAATGCCGATGACCCGAAAAGACCGTCCCCGCCTCTTTCACACCGAATATTCCCGCGCCTTCTACGATGCCCATGTGTCCAATTTGGAAAAAGAGGACTGGGAAGCTTTCGACGGGCACTTCGAAAAGGCGAAACAAAAGCGACTGAAGAGATTCAAAAGATAGTCCGTCGGATAAAAATCCCGCCGGAAGGATACACGTACATAACAAGCAAAGAGGATGATGCGGCTTTGGCATCATCCTCTTTTTGCGCCTCATCAAGGGCTCAAAAGGTTGAAAAAAAATAGCGGTCGGCTATAATGAAAGTACATTAGTGAGGAGATTTGGGAAGGGGGAGTTGCATGGTGGTATGGATTCGTCAGGAAAATGGTGCTTCGTCGATTTTCCGTTTGGACGCTTGAAGGTTAGTCAACACGGACCAACCTTTTTGAAGAGAATGGATCGCGAAGCTTTTTTCATACCTTGAAACAGAACCTCTCTTCTTTCATACCAGGAAAAATTCGGATGAACCGAATGAAACCAGACAGGAGTGGAAGCGGATGAAAAAAGCATTATTAGTACTGTTGTCCGTCTTCATGCTGGTCGTCGTTTCAGCATGTAGAAGAGATCCGGATCCCGAATCCATCATCCTCGATCCGGAATCCGTGACGGTCGTTCT
>PUKL01000077.1 GCA_003552275.1 Mollicutes bacterium | reverse complement strand
GTCGGACACATTCTCGCGGCCAACCTGACCAAAGACGCATCGAAACCCTCCCCGAGAAGTTTCTTTTCGATGACCTCTTTCGCCGGAGGATGGAAGGGGACGACTTGGGAGCGGGAACGGACGGTCGGCAGAAGGTTCTGTTCGTCCTCGACGAGCAAAACGGCATACATCTCGCCTTCCGGTTCCTCGAGAAACTTGAGGAGGGCGTTCGCCGCTTGCGGGTTCAACGTGTCCGCATGATCGATGATGTATATCTTGGGACCGTCCTCGAGCGATGTCTTCGAGAAGTCGCTTTGCAATTCTTTGATCGATTCCTTCAGGATCTGTTCGCGCGTCGGGCGGACGATATGGACATTCGGATGCGTCGTGCGTCCGATCCTGCGACAAGCGGAACAAGCCCCGCAAGGGCGCTCGGTCTCATGTTCGCAAAGCAGGAGGGCCGCAAAAAAAAGCGCGGTGTCAAATTTCATGCCTCCCGCCTCGCCTTCGAAGATGTAGGCGTGGGAGAGTCTGTCGCGATGATAGCTGTTCACAAGCATCGACACGGCTTCTTTCTGTGCATTCTTCATTTCCAGAAAATCCACGGGTATCACCCTTTTTCGAGTCCGTCGATGAGTTTCATCGACGCTTCCACGACTTCTGCGAGGGATTTCGTTCCATCGACCGTCTTGATGCGTGAGGGCCATTTTTTGATCAGTTCCTGATAGCCCTGATAGACCCGCTTGTGGAACTCCATGTCTTCGAGGTCGAGTCGGTCCACGCGACGATGGTTGTCAAAAACCCGTCCCAAGCCGATACTGGGCGGTACATCGACGAATATGGTCAAGTCGGGAAGACAGGCGTTGATGGCGAACTTGTTCAAGTCGAAGACCGTCTCGAACCCGAGTTTGCGGCCATAACCCTGATATGCCAATGAACTGTCCACAAACCGGTCACAGAGGACGACCTTTCCGGCTTGTAGGGCGGGTATGATCTTCTCGACGAGATGCTGGCGCCTGCTGGCGGCATAAAGGAGCGCTTCCGTACGAGCGTCCATCTCCGAGTGGTGCACATCGAGGATGATGTCCCTGATGAGTTCCGAAATCTTGATCCCCCCCGGTTCCCGGGTGGTCATGACATCCACGCCACGGTCTTGGAGCCGTTTTTCGACGGATTTCAGCACGGACGTCTTCCCCGAACCCTCGGGTCCTTCGAAAGTGATGAGTATCTTCTCCACGGGCTGTCACTCCTCTTTGTTCTCGCGTCCATTATCGCACATTTTCGGCAACTTTTAAATATCATTTTGCCCGCGAAGGGCGAGTTGTGCTTCTTGTCGTTCGGCAACGTCGAAAAACATGATAGAATAAAAAACGATGGTGAAGTGTTTGTCCTTGCGGCGTCTCATGATATAATGGCTTTGATTGAAAGCGGGATGATCAAAGATGCGTGTGGAAGTACAGAACCTCTCGTTCAGCTATGACTATCGACCGGTCTTGCGTAATGTCTCCCTGAGTCTCGAAAGCGGGGACTTTTTGGTCGTCGTCGGCAACAACGGCAGCGGTAAGAGCACGCTCATCAAATGCATCCTGGGCATCAACCGTGTCCCCGACAAGAAGATCTACCTCGACGGTATGGAAATCAACGAATTCCGCAAATGGCTCCGGATCGGCTATGTACCGCAAAAGCTGGACGATTTCAACTACGAGTTCCCCATCACCGTGAATGAGATCATGCACGTCTCCCGCTATTCCAAAATGCGTGACGAGGAAAAACTCGCCCTCTTCGACCGCATGGGCATCCTCGAACTCCAAAACGAAAACATCAACACCCTGTCGGGCGGTCAACTCCAGCGGGTCTTCATCGCCCGGGCGATGGTCAACCATCCCGATTTGCTCATTCTGGACGAACCCACCGCCGGCATCGATTCGGAAAGCGAAGCGAAATTCTATCGCATCGTCAACGACTTGAACGACGAGGGTGTGACCATCATCCTGATCTCGCATGATCTGAAACCCGGAAAATCGAATTTCAACCGCATCATGCGTCTCACGGACGGCCGGGCAAAAACCATGGCCGCCAGCGAGTATTTCGAGAAGGGGGTGGATTGATGGAACTCGACCCTCTCGTACTCATGGGTTTCATCCGCGCCCTCATCGAAAGACAGTTCATGCAGTATGCTCTCATCACCGGAGTCCTGGTCGGTCTGTTGGCGCCCATGATCGGCTCTTTTGTCGTGATCAAACGGTTGAGCCTCATCGCCGACACCCTCAGCCACTTCTCCCTGGCCGGGCTTTCCATCGGTATCTTCCTCTTGAACATCCTCCGGCTCCCGATTGGAGATCCGTTGTATGTCGGCATGATGTTCGCCGTCATCGGCGCCTTGTTGATCGAGGCGCTCCGAAGCTACTACAAGAACTACAAGGAAATCTCGATGCCGATCGTGATCAGCCTCGGCACGGCACTTTCCGCGCTTTTCATCTCCTTGGCCGGGGGTTTCAACACCGAGATCTACAACTATCTCTTCGGCAGCATCCTCACCGTCGGGAGAAACTTCGTCTATATCATCGCCATCACGACATTCGTCATTTTCGTCCTCATCATCATCTTCTACAAACGGATCGTGATCATCAGCTTCGACGAACGTTATGCGCGTCTCCTCGGGATCCGCGTGGGTGTCTTCCAGTTTTTTTCCACCATCATCCTCGGGGTCGTGGTGAGTCTCTCCATCGAGACCGTCGGCGTGTTGCTCGTCTCCAGTCTCATGATCATCCCCGTGGCCGCCGCCATGAAGATCGGCAATTCTTTCAAGACGACGCTGCTCATCGCCATTCTCTTCAGTGAAGTCTCCGTCATCTTGGGGCTTTGGCTCTCCTACAGTTTCGGTTTCCCCTCGGGCGCGACCATCGTCCTCTTCAACATCCTCATCCTGCTGCTGGTGATCATCGTCAAGAAGATCTTCACGTCGCCGCATGCCGAAGAGGCAACCACCTTCGAAAGCGAAGTCCAACCCGAATGACGCCTTTCCCTTCAACCATTCAAAAACACGGCTTCGGCCGTGTTTTTTTGATGAATGTCACGTGTAATGGACCTTTTTCAAAGCGAGTCCGGCGGCAGGGGCCATGAACTTGGTGTCGTCCCTTTCCGGATTCTCGAGAGCCTCCTCCACAAGGTTCGTGCCCTTGGTTATGTCACGAAGGGCGTTGCCGACGATGATCCGCATCATGTGACGCAAGAAGCCCGTTCCCGTGATTTCGATGTGGGTCTTGTCCCCCTCGGAATAGACCTCGACAGCATGGAGGGTCTTCACGGGTTCGCCGTCGGGGGCGAGGTTGGCGAAACCGCGAAAATCATGGGTGCCCAGACACTTTGCGATGATCCCTTGCAGCGCGGCATTGTCGATGCGAGGATGAAAAAGGCTCTGATGGGCGGAGAACGGGTCCTTCGTATGGCAAAGCGTGTAGCGGTAGGTCTTCGCCAAGGCGTCATAACGGGCGTGGAACACGGGCGGGACCTCTTCCATCTTCAGGGGCCGGATGTCCGTGGGGACCATCCTTTGGAGAATGGTGAACATCTTGGCGGCATCCATCGGACTCGAGGTGTCGAAATGGACGGTCTGGGCGAGGGCGTGGACTCCCTTGTCGGTGCGGCCGGCGACTTTCAAGGTCACGGGATTGTTGGTGATGTGGGCGAGGATGTTTTCGAGCACCCCTTGCACTGTCCGTTTGTCTGTCTGGCGTTGAATTCCGTGAAAGAGCGTCCCGTTGTAGGCGAAATCCAACCGGAGGCGACGCAAGGGCGGGTCCTTCCGGAGATAGAAGCGACGGATCCGCCCGTCCGCAGTCTTCACCTTCATGATGTCGCCATTTTTGAAGACGACAATCCGGAGGGCTTCATAGGTCTGGATCCTCGAAACATCCCCGGGCAATGCGGCGATGTTGTCGATGATCTCCGCCGCGCCTTCGAAAAGGGTCCCTTCCGAATCCCTGTAGACCGCCTCGGCATGGAGGAGCGAGCGAATCTGACCGGTGTCTTGCGCGGCCAAAGCTTCAAAAAAACGTCTCACCATCCTACCACCCGGAGCAAGACAACTCCGGCAAGCGCCAAGGAGGTGCATGCGAGAGCGACCGTGTCGAGCTTGCTCCAGCGAAGGATGTGCAACCGCGTCCGTTCTTGGCCCGGGACGAACGAGCGGGCTTCCATGGCGTTCGCGAGATCATCGGAACGTTGGAAGGAGATGATGAACATCGGCACGAGCAAAGAGACGACCTGGATGACCTTGTCCTTGAGCTTTCCTTCTTGGAAATCCACACCGCGGCTCGCCTGGGCCAGCATGATCTTGTTGGCCTCTTCAAGCAATGTGGGTATATAGCGGAGACTGATGGCGATGATCATGGCGATCTCTTCGGCGTTTATCCGCAGGACCCGCAAGGGGCGCAAGATGCTTTCGAGACCGAGGTTCAAATCCGTGGGTTTCGTGGTGATGGTGAGTATCGTCGAAAGGGTGATGATGATGATGAGACGGACCATGATGAAAAACGCCGTGGACAGTCCCTGTTCGTATACGGCGAATGTTCCCTCCCCGAGCACGACACCGAAAGAGATACTATGCAAGAGGGCGAAAATGCCGACGACGGCACCGAGAAAATAGAGGAGTCGGAAACGGATGAAGCGCTTGGTGAAACCCCAGAGCAACACGACCATGAAGGCGAGAGAAAGATTCAGGATCGTGTAGTGGAGGGCGAGCGAATAGAGCAACTCCCCCTGACGGTTGAAAAGGACCTGGAACAAAAAGGTGAACATGAGCAAGAACACGAGGGGTCGCAACCCCAGATAGACCCTCTTCACGCTGAGCCTGCCGAAGACGAGGATCAGCGTCACCAAAGCGAGCGCCACGAACATGTGGAGGAAGGATTGAATCAGGAACACGCCCACCATGAGCAGAATCATGGCGATGAGCTTCGTCCGCGGGTCCATCCGGTAGAGGAAGGAGTTTCCGGGAATGTAGCGTCCGATGACGATACGGTTCACATCACCACCTCCCCGAGAGCTTCGATGAGTTCCTTGCGACTTGTCGGATTCTTCTCGAGACGGATACCGAACCGTTCTTCCAACGCCCGTTGGATGCGCAAGATTTCCGGCAGTTCGAGATTCCAATCTTCCACGTGTTTTCGGGAAAAGAGACCCGGAGGCTCGCCGTCATAGACGAGCGCACCTTCACGGAGCACCAACACCCGTTTCGCATATTCATATACGGTGTCCATGTCATGGGTGATGATCATGACGGTCTTGCCGAGTTTTTCATGGATATCGTAAAAGACCTTCAATAGCGCGTTCCTTCCCATCGGGTCGAGCCCGCTCGTGGGCTCGTCCAAGATGAGGATTTCCGGTTCCATGGCGAGAATGCCGGCGATGCTCACCCGCTTTTTCTCACCCCCGCTGAGATTGAAGGGACTTCTCTCGAGATAACTCTCGTCCAGACCGACGATCTGGATCATCTTCTTTGCCCGCTCCAAAGCTTCTTCATGCGGGACACCGAAGTTCTTGGGGCCGAAGATGATGTCTTTGAGGACGGTCTCTTCGAACAGTTGGTATTCGGGGAATTGAAACACCAGTCCCACCCTTTGCCGGATGGGGTTCAAGCGCTGTTTCCTGTTTTTTTTCTTGTCGCTCGTGAGTTTCACGCCAAAAATATGAACACGGCCCTCCGTGGGGGCGAGAAGCGCGTTCATGTGTTGTGCGAGCGTGGATTTACCGCTGCCGGTCTCCCCGATCAAGGTGATGAACTCCCCTTGAGCCGCGATGGAGAGGTTGATGTCGGCAAGGGCGAGATAGCCCTTATCATCGACACCGCGGTATTGGAAACTCACCCGTTCAAACTTAATTGCCATAGAAACTCCTTGAGTTCTTCGTTCGTCGATTTTTTCTTCTCGAGACCATGAAGGACCTCCAAGGGGAGAAGAAGTTCCAGATTGGATTGTTCGAGTGTCTCTTTGTCCTTGAGGACGTTCTCGGACTTGTCGGCTTTGAGGACCTCGCCATCCTTCAACACGACGATACGGTCGCTTTGCACCGCTTCACGCATATCGTGGGTGATCGTCACGACCGTGACTCCCTCATCACGCAGTTTGCGCATGTAGGAGAGGATGCGCTTCCTGCCGTCGGGATCCAACATGGATGTGGCCTCGTCGAAGATGATGGCCTCCGTCCGCATGGCGAGGATGCCGGCGATGGCGACGCGTTGCTTCTGGCCGCCCGAGAGGGCTTGGGGCTCTTTGTTGAGGTAACTGTACATGTCCACCCTCTTGGCATAGCGCTCGATGCGCTCGACCATCTCCTCCCGGGGGATTTGCAAGTTCTCAAGGCCAAAAGCGATATCGTCGCGCACGGTGACCCCGACAAATTGGTTGTCGGGGTTTTGAAAGACGATCCCGACCTTTTTGCGTATATCGTATACGGTCCGTTCCGAAAGCTCGACACCGTCGACACGGATGGTCCCCGTCTGCGGCTTCAAAAGCCCGACGATCAGTTTGGCGAGTGTGGACTTGCCGCTGCCGTTATGCCCCAGGATGGTCACCCATTCACCTTTTCGCACGCAAAGAGAGACGTTTTTCAACGCCTCGACCTTGCCGCTGTAGGCAAAACTCACATTCTCGATGTCGATCATGTTCATGCGCATCACTCCAAAAGTCGATTTCATTATATCAAACATGCCCGGGATTTGCGACATAGTGCTTGGAATTGGCAGTAAAACAGAATCGGCACTCGTGGAGCTCTTGGGAAAGAAACCGTGTCAACGATGATTGACGAACACATGGCCGGCATGCTATTATGACAATGTGTCATATCCGTTTGGAGGTCGATGATCGATGGACGCGACCAGAATGAACCTCTTCGAACACCTCTGCTCCTTGGTCGGAGCGACACCCATGGCCAGGATCGCCTATACCTACAAAGGCGAGCCTCATCATGTCCATGTGAAACTCGAACACTACAACCTCACCGGCAGTGTCAAAGACCGCATGGCGCTCTTCATTCTTTTTTCCGCCTCCCGCAAAGGCCTCATCGGCGAGAATTGCGCAATCGCGGAAGCCACAAGCGGGAACACCGGGATCGCTTTCGCCTCTATCGGTCGTCTCCTCGGTCATCCGGTGAAGATATTCATGCCCGATTGGCTGAGCAGTGAACGGATCAACCTGATCAAGAGCTTCGGCGCGGACATCGAGTTGGTCAGCGCGGCGGAAGGCGGTTTCAAGGGTTGCATCCGCAAAGCCGAGGAATACGCGAAGACAGCGGCTTCTTGTTTCCTCCCGTCACAATTCACCAACGAATTCAACTGCAAGGCCCACTACCATACGACGGGCCCGGAGATTCGCCACCAACTGCGCCATCTGGACTGCACGGCCGACGCTTTCGTGGCCGGTGTGGGCACGGGCGGAACGATCATGGGTGTGGGCCGCTATCTCCGAAAGCACAACGAGAACGTCAAGCTCTTCCCGTTGGAGCCGGCGAACTCACCGACGCTGTCAACCGGCCATAAGGTCGGTAGACACCGCATCGAAGGTATTTCCGACGAGTTCATCCCCGATATCGTGAAACTGGACGAACTTGATGACATTCTTGCCGTCGACGACGGGGATGCCATCCTCATGGCGAAGAAGATCGCTTCGACGATCGGCTTCGGTGTGGGCATATCTTCGGGGGCGAACTTCTTGGGCGCCGTCAAAGCCCAACAGATGCTCGGGAAAGAGCGTGTCATCGTCACCCTCTTCCCCGACGATAACAAAAAATATCTCAGCACCGACCTGATGCGAGACATTCCTGAAAAAGAGGGTTATCTTTCACCCGACATCGAGAATCTCCGCATCGAGACCGTCGTGAAGATGCGAGATATCGACATCGACAAAGAAGAATACACATTCTGCGACAAGACACAAGAATAGAAGAGATCGACCCTCTCCTCAATGAAAAAGCGCTCCCGGCGTGACATGCACGCGGGAAGCGCTTTTTTCGTCGTCATGCGATTCATTCGACAAATTCGATGATGGCCATTTCCGTGCTGTCACCGCGACGAGGACCCTTTTTCATGATACGGGTGTAGCCGCCGGCACGATCCTTGTAGCGGGGAGCGATGTCCTCGAACAGTTTTTGCAAGGCGTTCTTTTCCTCGTCCGTGTCAAGAAAGCGGACGGTCCTCGCCACACGGCGACGACTCTCCAGGGTGTCTTTCTTGCTCAAGGTGACGGCTTTGTCCATGAGACGGGCGAGTTCTTTCGCCTTTTTGTGGGTCGTCTCGATGCGTTCATGTATGACGAGCTGGCTGACCAGATCGCGTAAAAGGGCTTTGCGCTGGTCGCTCCTGCGGTTCAGTTTCCGGTATGTGGGCATAGTGGATACCTCCTATGAGTGTCTGGCCAGTGAGAGGCCCAAATCCTCAAGTTTCTGTTTGACTTCCTTCAACGATTTCTTACCGAGGTTGCGGACCTTCATCATGTCCTCTTCCGTCTTCTTCGTCAGTTCCTCGACCGTGTTGATGCCGGCTCTTTTCAAGCAGTTGTAACTGCGGACGGAAAGGTCGAGGTCCTCGATTTGCATCTCGAGAATCTGGGTGTTCTGTTCCGATTCGCGCTCGACCATGTATTCTTCGACTTGCGCTTTCTCGGACAGTTCGACGACGAGGTCGAGATGGTTGATCATCATCTTGGCGGCGATACCGAGTGCCTCTTTGGGAGAGATGCTCCCGTTGGTCTCGATTTCCATATAGAGCTTGTCGAGATCGGCCCGGTCCTCAATGCGGGTCTTTTCGACATCGTATTTCACCCGCTGGACGGGGGTGTAGACGCTGTCTATGGGGATGACGCCCACCTGGCGGTTGTACTGTTTGTTCTTCTCGGCGCTGACATAGCCGATGCCTTTGCGGGCCGTCATCTCGATGCGGAGCGAATGCCCCTCGTTCACGGTGGCGATGACGAGATCCTTGTTGATGATTTCGACATCGTCTTCCATGTCGTCGGCGCGGCTGACTTTCTTGATATCGCCGGCCGTGACCTCTTTCGGACCCTCGACGTCGATCAAGAGATGCTTCTCGGCGTTGGGGTCGTCATCGTTGATGGTGAGGATGACATCCTTCAGATTGAGGACGATGGCGGTCACATCCTCGACGACACCTTCCATGGAAGAGTATTCATGTTGGACATTGTCTATCTGACAATTCACGATGGCCGCACCCGGCAGACTCGAAAGCAGGACGCGCCGGAGCGCGTTGCCGAGCGTCACGCCGTATCCCCTTTCAAGAGGGGATATCTCGAATTCACCTTTCGTGTCGCCATCATGGAGTATGGTCGTTTCCGGCTTTTCAAAGCGTAGATCTTTCAAATGGGCACCCTCCCTTGTTCATTCTTCCTTCCTATCCCCGGGGCCGTTTCGGAGGACGGCAACCGTTGTGGGGAACGGGTGTCACATCTTTGATCGCGGTGATTTCCAGTCCCGCCGTCTGCAATGCGCGGATGGCGGCTTCACGTCCGGGTC